>JACPQI010000031.1 GCA_016190545.1 Chloroflexota bacterium | reverse complement strand
CCCCTCTGGCTGGTCGTCCTCTCAGACCAGCTACCCGTCTTCGGCTTGGTGGGCCGTTACCCCGCCAACTACCTGATAGGCCGCGAGCTCGTCCTTGGGCGCCTTGCGGCTTTCTTCACGCCGCTCTCGCAGCGTGAACGTACGGGGTATTAGCCCCAGTTTCCCGGGGTTGTCCCCCTCCCAAGGGGTGATTGCTCACGTGTTACTCAGCCGTTCGCCGCTATCCTTCCAGGTTGCCCCGGAAGGACCGCTCGACTTGCATGCATAAGGCACACCGCCAGCGTTCGTCCTGAGCCAGGATCAAACCCGCCATACAATACAACCTTCACTTTCATGAAGGATGTGATGCGCGTTTGATGCTTTGGCTCGTGAAAAGTTAAGCCAAGCCAAAACTCAGCTCCTCAAACCCACTATGCAGTTGTTAAGGTGCGAAAAACACCTCCTGTTCGGAGGGCAGCGATAAGCATAGCAAAGCCCGTAAGGAGTGTCAAGGGCAGTGTGTTCCTTAGATATGCTTCAGCGCTTCATGATAAGAAAAGCTCCAATGTGGACGCTGTCGGATGTTGCGCCCGCGCCAGTCTTGAGCGGATACCCGGCTCAGTCTTTAGCCTCGCCGCGGCTATTTTATTTCAGGACTTTTTCAGGGAGGATGCCCGTCTATTCAGGTCTCGTTCTGATGGGCTTGGTACGCTAGAGTTGGAGAGACGAGTTGCTGGGGGAGGGGTTGGTCAATGCTCACGCGGGAAACAGTCAGTCATCTGAGCGACATGTTCAAGTCTCAAGGCAAGGTGCTTTCAGTCTATCTCAACGTCGACTCCGCCGCCGATGTGTGGCGGTACAAGCTCCTGACCCTCAAAGAGACACTGGACACCATTGATGCTGTCCTGCCCGGCCAGGCGGAGCGCTCTCAGTTCAACGCAGCGCGAGCCAAGATTGAGCAGCTTGTTGAAGAATACAGCTCCCACGGCAAAGGGCTGGTCGTTTTCGCTACTCCAGGTAAAGGCCCCGTGTGGTCAGCCGAACTGCGGGTCCCGCTGAAGTTTGAAGTGAAGTATGGAGACTTGCCCTACGTGGCGCCATTGGCCGCCCTCTTTGACGAATACCAGCGTTACTGTGTCGTCCTGGTAGACAATGAAAAGGCCCGTATCTTCTTGATCTACCTGGGCGATATCGAAGAGCGGAGGGAGGTCATCGATGAGGTGCCCAAGCGGCACAAGCAGATCGAGTGGGACCCACGGGTGGAGAGGCGCCACGCCGCCAAGGTCCAGCAGCACTTGGCCCACGTAATTGAACTCGTGGCTACGCTGCACCGCGAGAAACGGTTCAATCGCCTCATACTCGGCGGCGGCGCTGAGGCCTTACCGAAGTTTGAGCGTACCCTGCCCAAGCATTTGGCGAGTCTGCTCATCGGCCACTTCTCTGTCCCTATGTACGCCAGCGACCAGGACGTGGTCAAGGAGACGATGAATATCGAAGAACGGCTGGAGAGGCGCAAAGAGACGCAGACTGTAAAAGACCTCGTCACACGGGCGGCCAAGGGCGAAAAGGCCGTGGTCGGCGCCGATAGCACATTTCTTGCACTCCACCGTGGTCAAGTCTTTGAACTGATCGTCCCCCACGAGACCAAGGTGCGTGGCAGCATCTGTCCCACCTGTGGACTTGGAGGCAGTCTCCTTATGAAGTCGTGCCCGATCTGCAAAAGCGCCACCAATCCTGTCGATGACGTGGTGGAGCGAGCCGTGAGCGTGGCGACTGCCGCAAACCGCATCCGCATTGAGGTGGTGGAGGGCGAAGCCAAGGAAAAACTCCTGGGCGTCGGTGGAATGGGCGCACTGTTGCAGTACAGCTAGTGGCGTGGTTTGCCTTACCAACCGTGCTGGCCCCAGCGCCCGTCATACGCCGCGCATTGACAGATTCGGGTCGCGTGGATATGCTGATATACTGCGATGGAACTGAAATCCTACATTCGAGACATCCCGGACTTTCCCCAGCGCGGCATCATGTTCCGCGATATCACGCCGCTCCTGCACGACCCCAACGCCCTTCGCTATGCCGTCGATCAGATGGCGAAGCAGTTCGGCGACAAGGGCATCGACGTTGTCGTGGGCGTGGAATCGCGCGGCTTCATCTTTGGGGCGCCTCTCGCATATAAGATGGGGGCGTCCTTTGTGCCGGTGCGCAAGCAGGGCAAGCTCCCGTGGGAGACGTTCCGGGCGGAATACTCCCTGGAGTACGGCACCAGCGTGGTTGAAGTCCACCGCGACGGCATTGCGCCCGGCAACCGCGTGCTCATCGTGGATGACTTGCTCGCCACGGGCGGCACCGCCCAGGCGACGGCCCAGTTGGTGGAGCAATCGAAGGGCGCTGTGGTGGGGCTGAGCTTCGTCGTGGAGCTTGGATACCTGCAGGGCCGCGAGCGCCTCTCTCAGTACCCTATCTTCTCGCTGGTGCAGTATTAGCACGTGGTTGCGTAGGCCCGCATATCCATTGAGATTCTTCGCCCCGATAACATCGGGGCTCAAGAATGACAACCCTTAACGCATGAACGTCATCGAATGGCGGGACGGCGCCGCATGGATCGTCGACCAGACCCGTTTGCCGGGCGAGGTGGTCATCATCCCCCTGCGTGACCACCAGGCGATGATTGAGGCGGTCCGCGCCCTCCGCATCCGTGGCGCGCCCGCCCTGGGCGTGGCCGGCGCTTATGGCCTGGTACTCGGCCTACAGGGCCGCCGGTTCAAGAGCAAAAGCGATTTCCTGGCCCGGGTCGACAGTGTGGCAAAGGAGCTGTTCGAGTCGAGGCCCACGGCGGTGAACTTGGGCTGGGCGCTGGCCCGCATGCGCCGCCGCGCCGAGAGCATCGAGGCCCTGGACCAGGCCGTCGACCTTCTCCTGACGGAAGCCAGGGCCATCCACCAGGAGGGCATGGCGCTGGAGCGGCGGCTGGCCGAGCATGGCGCCCGCCTGCTCCCCAACCCGGCGACTGTCCTCACCCACTGCAACACGGGCGAGCTCGCCACCGGGGCCTCCGGCACGGCGCTGGGCGTGATCAAGATGGGCGTGGAGATGGGCAAGAGCGTCCAGGTCATCGCGACGGAGACCAGGCCGCTGCTGCAAGGCGCGCGCCTCACGGCCTGGGAGCTGGTGCAGGCCAAGGTGCCCGTCACTCTCATCACCGACTCCATGGCCGGCTATGTCATGCGGCGCGGCGGGCTTTCGTGCGCCATCGTGGGCGCAGACCGCATTGCAGCCAACGGCGACACCGCCAACAAGATAGGCACCTACTCGCTTGCGGTGCTGGCCAAGGAGCATGGCCTCTCCTTCTATATCGCCGCTCCTCTCAGCACCATCGACCTCGCCAAGAAGAGCGGCGCTGAGAT
>JACPQI010000041.1 GCA_016190545.1 Chloroflexota bacterium | reverse complement strand
GCTCTCCCGCCTGGTGGGCGACCTCCTCGCCATGTCGCGCATCGAATCGGGCGCCACCGCCCGCGCCGAGCGCGTCCCGCTGGACCCCGCCGCCGTCGCCCAGGTCGGTATTGATTCGGTGAGCAGCTTCACCCAGCACCACAAGGTGAGGTTGGAGGTGGACAAGGCCTTGCCCACCATCCTGGGCGACAGCACCCAACTGGAGCACGTCGTCGCCAATCTGGTGGAGAACGCCGCCAAGTATTCGCCGCGCGGGAAAGAGGTCCGCGTTCGGGTGAAGCGGCATGGTGGTGAAGTCGTCTTCTCCGTCGCTGACCAGGGGCCGGGCATCGCCCCCGAATACCACCAGAAGATATTCGAAAAGTTCTATCGGGTGGAGGTCGTTGGCATGCCGCGGGCTCCGGGCACTGGTCTTGGCCTCTCGATCTGCAAAGGCATCGTGGAGCAGCACGGCGGCCGGATCTGGATAGAAAGCGCTCTCGGTCATGGGGCCACGTTCTCCTTCGCGCTGCCTGCGGCGTCGTCGCCTATTGCGCGGAGGAGCGCCGGAAAGAAAGGCGCCATAGAAGGGAAAAAGAGGTCATGAGAAAGACTCGGATATTGGTCGTGGACGATGAGCCGGAGATGCTTAAGCTCGTCGGCGCCAATCTGCAGGCCCGTGGCTATGAAGTGGTGAGCGCCAATGACGGCTCGGAAGCCCTCAAGATCGCGGGTGAGCAGATCTTCGATCTCGTCATCCTGGACATCTCCATGCCCGGGCCGGACGGCTTCCAGGTCTGTCAGCGTGTCCGAAGCTTTTCAGATGTTCCTGTCCTCATGCTAAGCGCTCGGGGCCAGGAAAAGGACAAGGTGAAGGCCTTGGACATGGGGGCCGACGACTACATTACCAAGCCATTCGGCGTCGACGAATTGATGGCCCGCGTCAGGGCCGCGTTGCGCCGTGGCAGCAAGTCCTCCGTCGGTCCTCTCCCACCCTTCAAGGACGGCCAACTCCGCGTCGACTTCTCCCGGCGCTCCGTGACGGTGAAAGGCAAGGAAATGAAGCTCACCCCCACGGAATACAATCTCCTCACCCTACTCGTTCGCAATGCGGGCAAGGTCCTCACCCATCGCTCTATCCTCAACAACGTCTGGGGACCGGAATATGGCTCGGAGACGGACTACCTCTGGGCCTATATCCGCCGGCTACGCCGCAAGATCGAGCCCGACCCGGACCAGCCGCGTTATATTCTCACAGAGCCGGGTGTCGGCTATCGGTTCCGTTCCGCCTCCTAGCGGCTCTTTCTTCTCTGGGGGATGATCCCCCAGGGCCTTTCTTTGTCAAGCCTCCTTCGTCCTGCCGCTGTCCTCACCAATTATTCAGGACTTGTTCAGCAGCACGCCTCCCTTTTCCAGTCCCTGTTCAGTCCGCTTGTGTAGGATGGAGTTTGAACAGGGAGCGCACTCAAGGGCGCGGAAGGAGGCCCTTATGCTCAAGTTCAAGTCTTGTTCCCGGTGTCACGGCGACGTGCATGTTGCACGCGACCACTACGGCCCTTATCTCCAATGCTTCCAGTGTGGGCACATCCTCACCGACCTGGAAGAACGGGTCCTCATGGGGCTTCCACTGTTAGTACACGTCCCATCGTTGAAGCCTGCGATGGAGAACGCCGAAGAACACGTCGCGGCGTAGCCTGTATTTAAGAGTAGGGAGGCGACAGGTGGGGATCGATAAGGGTGCGCTCGCCCACTGGCTGGGCGTCGCCCTTTTCTCCGGGGTCATTCTCGCCGTGGTGCTCTGGGAGGTCCGGCGTCTCAAGGAGAGGCCGCGCTAGCAAGAATCTCGCCGCTTGCTCCGTATGTGGAGCTTCGCTAGAATGGAAGCGCACGTGCGGGGCCCGTAGCTCAATGGAAGAGCGGCCGGCTCATAACCGGTTGGTCGCAGGTTCGATCCCTGCCGGGCCCACCAGCGTGTAGCGTCCCCCTTGGCCGGCAGCAACCGTCTACTGCCCTTGCTGCAGGGCGCGCATGCGGAAGAATTGCCCCGTAGCTGAAGGCGCGGCGCCAACGTCCGGCCCGTTGAAAAGAGAGATACCGGCGTAGGCCCCTTCGTTGCACGTCGTGAGGTCTTGATACGCCACGAACTGGAACCACCGCTCGATCTTCTTGGGCCCGGCGTTGGCCTCCAGCCAGTTGAACACCGTCCGCATGTACTCGATGACCTGCTGCGTTGCGTAGGTCCCGGCGGGTGCGGCTTGGCCGGCACAGCCGGGCGCGTTGAATGTCATGTCGGTATAGCCCCAGTGCATGCTCAATTCCATGATCCAGATCATCTTGCCCTGGTGCTCGGGGATGGCGTCCATATAGGTACGCATGTTGGTGAGCTGGTCAATGACAAGCTGCGCGTTGACCGTGGGAAGGTGAAGCCAGTCGATAGGGTACACGTCTATGGCCCACACGTCCCACGGAGGCTCGGTCCCGTAGCTGTTGCGGTAGGCGGTCCGGAACTCCGTTATCCAAGTCGCGCCAGCCTTGTACCCGCCGCAGCCATAGCAGGTGAAGTCCCAGTTGAGGACGGCGGGGCTGGCGATTCTGGCGGTGGGGTCCGCCGCCCGGATCTGGTCGTACATCGCTTTGAACTGCGCCACCAGGGGCGCCGGATCGGTGAGTCCTGGACGGCGGTTTGGCTCTGCTATGACATTCCATACTGAGCCGGGGGCTTGCTGGGCCGTGGTCTGAATATAGCCTGCCGGGTATGGTCCAAGGTGCGCGAAGAGGACTTTGCTGGCGCCCGCTGGAATAGAGCCAACATCGCTTGAGGTATCCAGGAACCAGCGGACGCCCAGGGTGTTCAAGAAGTAAGACTGCTTAGCGGGGTCCTGAGTGTTCAGAATGACACCGTAGCGGTCGTCGAGGACCGGCAGCGGGGTAGGGGTGGGCGTCGCAGTAGGTGTTGGCGAGGGTGTCGCCGTAGGCGTTGGCCCTGTTGTAGGCGTCGCAACGGGTGTTGCCGTGGCGGCGCCTGCCCCCCCGCTTCCTCCCCCACCTCCCCCTGACCGGGGTGGTGTGGGTGTTGGAACAGGGGTGGCTGTAGGCGCAACGACTGGGGTGAACACTGGCGTTCCCGTAGGGAAGAGGTTCGGCGCAGGCGTAGGTACAGCAGTAGGCTCGGGGCTTGGCGCGGGTGTGGGAGCAGCTGTGGGAGCAGGAGGTACAGGTGTGGGAGTCGGTCTAGGGATCGGCGACGCTGTGGGGAGTGGGGTAGGCGCAGGCGTCGCGGTGGGCGTTGGCGAAGAAGTGGCGGTCGCTGAAGGGGTCGAGGCCACGGTAGCCGTCGGAATCGGCGATGGCGAGAGTGCCGGGGTTGGCGTGGGTGAAGGCTGTGGTGTCGGCAATGGGGAGGGCGAAGGCGCAGGCGAGGCCGTGGGTGAAGGTGTGGCCGTGGGTGAAAGCGTGGCCATGGGCGAAGCCGCAGCCGTGGCGCTTGCCACTGGAGTAGGAGTCGCTTCCTCAGCGGGGGTGCAAGCAACCGCCACGAGCCCGGCAATGAGTCCTGAAGCCGTCACCCTGAGGAAAGATGACCAGAGACGAGGTAAAGCCAAGTGTGAGACTCCCGTACGTGCTGCGTATCACGCGCAATCAAAGCCAGCATACCCTGAAGAGGGCCTACCATCAAGCAATCGCATATGCGCGCTGTAGGGCCTTTTCAAAAAGCTCGGCGGACCGGTCCCACGTGAACCGCTGTACGCCCTCCAAGCCGTTCCTCGCGATGCGCAGGCGCAACGAGTCGTCTGCGATGAGGCGGGAGATAGAATCGGCCAGCGCTTCTACGTCACCTATGGGCGACAGGAGCGCCGATTCCCCGTCTTTGGCGTATTCTTCGATGCCGTCGTGCCGCGTAGAGGCCAGGGCGCACCCGCACGCCATGGCTTCCATTTCCGGCAGGCTCCAGCCTTTGCGCGTGTAAGTGTTGGGTGACACGAAAATGCTGGCGCGGCTCAAGATTTCGGGCAATTCGTCCCGTGGCACAAGCCCCTTCCAGTCCATCCACGGCGCAAGAGCGTGCTGGGTCTTTGCGGACCCAAAGAGGGACACGCGAATGTGGCGGTTAGACTGGAATACTCGATTGAGGGATGCAAAAGCATGGTCCGCACCTTTTGAAGCGGAGAGCGAATACCGCAGCGCGATGTGCCCGGCCCCTCGGTCGGTCAAGGGCGCTTGAGGGCGGAAGAAGCTAGGGTCAACCCCGTTCGGCACGCACTCAGCCTCCAGGCCCAGGCTTCGCACCTCCTCGAGAAGCAGGCGGGTTGTAACGATTCGGCATTCCGCAGCGTGGTACATATCCCGGGCGAGGCCGCTCCACCGCCCCATGCCCTGGTAGCTGTCATGGATATGTAACACCTTCGCCCCTTTCCTCCGAGGGAATGACCGGAGCGCCCACAGGACGTCCCAGTTTCCCGCCACAGTCACATCGGCGTCGCGTATCCAGCGGCTGGAGACCCACGGGACCTTCACTAAAGGTACCCTCAGATCAAACCACGTAGGTCTCTTAGCCATGAGTTGCATCTGCACCCTTCGCAGGAGGTGCTTCACCTCTGCGGGCCTGACGGACCTGAGATAGACGGCGACAGGGACTACGGGATAGTAGATAGTGACGGTATTGCCCCTGGAAGCCAGGCGGTTCGCCAGTTCATAGGTAACGAGGTGTCCTCCGGAGAAGACATTTTCGCCCATGATGATGTTAATTCTCACGGCGTTCTCGTACCCTGTCGCCTCTGAGGACCTTAGCCTGCCGCCGAAGTCTTGTGGGGAACGCCGCTGGGTGATGGGGCAGCCGCGCCGTCCACGTGACGGAGGTCGGCGGGCGCGCTGCCCTGAGTCTTCACCCAGGTCTCGTACGCCTGGAGGGACGATTGTGGCGCGCTGAGATGCTGTACCTTGCCGTTAGCCAGGAACAGGACTTTCGTGCAGACCTCGCGGACCAGGGCCAGGTCGTGGCTGACCAGAAGCACGGTGCTGCCTTCTCGAATCAAGTCGTGGATTCTGCGGGTCGCCTTCGCTCGGAAGGCGGCGTCACCGACGGAAAGGGTCTCGTCGACAAGCAGGATTTCCGGCCTGAGATGAGAGACGATGGAAAACCACAGGCGAAGCTGCATGCCAGCCGAGTAACGCTTGAGCGGGGTCTCCAGCATGGGAGCGATCTCGGAGAACTCGACGATCTGGTCAAAGGCCCCCATGATCTCTTTGCGAGACATGCCGAGCAATCGTCCATAGAACAGAACGTTCTCTCTGCCGGTGAGTTCGGGATGGAGGCCGGACCCTATCTCGATGAGCGCCCCGACACGGCCTCTTATCTTGATCGCTCCCTTTGTCGGGAACGTCGTCCGATAGATCAATCGCAGCATGGTGGTCTTTCCTGAGCCGTTCGGTCCGATAATCCCGAAGAGGTCGCCCTCTGCTACCTCGAAGGATACGTTGTCCAGGGCGTTGATCCCGTGGTCAGCGTGTTTGCGTTTGTTGAGCAGTTGGGGTATGGCGTTCCTCAAGGAGACGTGAAATTGCCCCTTGCGGTACCACTTGGTGACGCGATCAAACTCGATTGCGTTACTCATTGCTCTTACATAACGTCGGCGAAGAATGGTTCCAGCGTCTTGAAGATGAAGTACCCGATGATGAACACTCCCACGGCCTCTATCGCCGCTATTGATGCCAGAAGCGGGTCAGGGGTTGTGCCTGCTGCCAGCACCCGGTAGAAACTGTCCAGCACTCCCGCCATGGGGTTCACCGCCACGTAGAGCACCTTCCAGTCTTCACCTATAGACTTAAGCGGGTATGCCACCGGGCTTACGAAGAGCAGGAACTGCATGAAGAGCGGGAGCGCATAGCGGACATCCCGGTAATAGACCATGATCGCTCCCAGGGCAAAGGCCAGCCCCGTACCCAGCACCAGCACGATAAGCGATAGCGGAATAATGAAGACCACCGTCCAGTGCAAGGATATTCCCAGCAAGGGCGTCGCGACAAAGAACAAGGCGGTAATGATGGCCAGGTCCACGAGCGCGGCCATGCTCCAGCCCAGCACGGTGAACTCTCTGGGGAAATACACGCGCTGCATGAGGCCGCCATCGATGAGCGGGCCCTGCGAGCCGAGGGAGACAACGGTCTGAAAGAAGACCCACCCGATGAGTGATGACATGGCGAAGGCCCGGTACGGCACCTCTCCTGCAAGGGGCTCGCCCAGGCGGCTGGTGAACAGTGAAAACGCCAGCGTCATGATAAGCGGCTGTATGACGGCCCAGGCAATCCCCAAGGCCGCTTGCTTGTACTTGAGCTTGAGGTTGCGCCAGGCGAAGACAAAGGCGAGCGGCCAGTATCGCTTTATTTCCCGCAGTCCTGTAGCCCAGTCCTGAAACCCCGTCCGGCGAGCGCGGGAGAGCACCAGCGTTCTCTTGGCATTCAACATGGACGCTATGCAACTCCGCCGGCGCCGGCGGCGCGGTATGCGATGGGCATTCGGTTCCCATGGCGCGGACCGGGCGGCGCAACCGTGAACCCCGCCGGAGCCACATCGCTCTCGAAGTCAGGGAGTTGGTAGGACTCGTGCAACTCGATGACAATGGCGTTGACCTTGGAAAGCCACGGAGGATTGCCCTTGAACAGGCGCCGCTCTTCCCCTTCGATGTCCACCTTCAGGAGATCGATATGGTCCAGTGTTGCCGTGCGCATGATATCGTCAAGAGTGTAGCATACTACCTGTGGGCCGCTATCGACACCGGCTAATCTGCCTCCCCATGTCCCTGTCCCGCTGAGGAGGCGCCCTTCCCCGGAGAAGTCGGTTACCGCCCCTTCAAGGACCTGTACACGGTCTCCTAGCCACTGGACGTTCCGTCGAAGCAACGCCGCATTGTTCGGGTCGGGTTCCACGCAGACGAACGTCGCCCCTGGGTAGCGTTCAGCAAAGAACAAGGTTGCCAGCCCAATATGAGCGCCGAGGTCGACAATGACCGGGGCCTGGCCCAAGAGGTTCGAGGGTAGTCTGTAGAACTGTCCGCCGAGCATTTCCTGGAAGATGAACAGGTCGCCCCCCAGGGGCCTGAGCCAGAGGTCGACAGTCTGCCGCGCCACGGTTATCCGATAGCGCCGTGCATCGCTTGTGTTCCTAGCCTGTCGTCTCTTGAGGATATTGGCTGCGTGGAACTGAAGCGTGGCGCGCGCCAGCGCCATGCGGCTCCTCACATTTGCCCCACGCGCGAAGCAGAGGCCGATTTCCCGCAGATATTGGTAAGACCGACTCAGCAGCACAGGCGCCCTGATTCTGCTCACGGCCTCACCTCACTCCTGCGCCAAGAGTGTCATTCTGAGCCCCGATGCAATCGGGGCGAAGAATCTCTCGCATATCACTGGCCTCAAAGGGAACTGAGACCCTTCGTCCCGACAGGTCGGGACTCAAGGGTGGCAGCAGGAATGTAGGTCTTCGTGTGCAACGCCTACTCACTCCTTGGCTCTCGCCAGAATACTCTCGAAGGCGCTCACCGCCCGCTCGCCGTACCGCTCCCAGGAGAACTCTTCCGCACGCTGCCGGGCCGCCTGACGCATCTCTGCGAGGCG
>JACPQI010000040.1 GCA_016190545.1 Chloroflexota bacterium | reverse complement strand
TTCACCCTGGAATCGTTCCAGGAGTTCGTGCGCAGCGGCAAGGTGGGTCACTTTCTCCTGGGGGCGGCCCCCCCAGGGGCTCCTCCTACCCAGGCGCGGCAGCCCGTCATCCAGTGGGTGCAGAGGACGTGGCAAGATGTCTCAGCCCAGGCTGGACTACCACCCGGAACCCTGTACCGGTTTACTGAGCAGGCCCAGTTCAGCGGGGGATGGCAGCGTGTGACACCGGGGTCCGGCGCTGGGCAGCCGCCTACGGGCCAGGGCGCTGCCGATGGACCGTGGAGACACCGCGTGGTGAGCGCATCCTCGGCTGATGGGCTGGCCTGGAAAGCGGATGGCGTGGTGTTGGCAGACCAGGCCTCCGTGCCCGATGCCGTGGTCGACCGCGAAGGGCGTATTCGCGTGTACTATGTGGACTGGCGGAACCAGGGGATTACTGTGGCCATCGCTCGGGCTGACGGGGAGTATGACTACTACCAAGTGGCGCTGGCGGGGCAGCCGTTCAAACAAATGGTGGACCCAGATGTGGTACTTCTTCCGGATGGCCGGTACCGCATGTTCTACGTGGCGTCCACCCCTGGGGTTCCGGGGTCGTCCAACCGCATCGAGAGCGCCATATCTGATGACGGAGTGGTCTTCACCCAGGAACCCGGTGTCCGCTTGGAGGGCCTGGGCCTGACCGACCCCGATGTCATCCTGGTTGGAGATGTCTGGTACGCCTACGTCTCTCTCGGGCCGAGGAACCTCGTGTACATCTCCAGGGATGGGAGCACGTTTACGTTCCTGGACTACTTGCCTCTTCTTGGCTCGGTGAGCGGCACCATCCCCGTGGAGGGAGGCTACCGTATGTACTACCACGCCAGCGCTGGTGGGCCAGGTGGCAGCCTGAGCGTCCATTCCGCGTTCCTGCCGGCGGGCGGCGCAGCATGGCAGTACGAGGGACTGCGTCTTGCGCCTACGGCGGGGAGCCTTGATGCTCTGGGGGTGGCGGACCCGGCGCCAATACGGCTGTCTGACGGGACCTTCAAGATGTTTTATAAGACGTTCATCCCGTGAGGCGCCTGGGTAAGCACGCCTGAGAAGGGAGTGAGGGCAAGGGGGCTGGCCGGAGGCCGCTTCTCAGGGGCCGCACCAGTCAAGCATTCACTGCCTCATAACCCTGTGTGGTAGAGCGAAAGGAGAGTTGAGATGGGAAGCCGCCTTCAGGGCAAGGTAGCCGTGGTCACCGGCTCAGGGCGGGGCATCGGGCGCTCAGTGGCCCTGGCGCTCGCCGCCGAAGGAGCACGAGTGGTCGTCAACGATACAGGTTCCTCGCTGTCCGGCGAGGGCCTCGACCCCGCGCCAGCGCAGAGCGTCGCGGGCGAAATCCAGGCGGCTGGAGGGCAGACCGCAGTCAGCCATCATTCGGTCGGCACCGTTGAGGGCGGGCAGGCCATCGTGGAGACGGCGCTGGAGCGCTTCGGGCGGCTGGATATCCTGGTGAACAACGCGGGCAACTGGAGGCCGGGCACGCTTCTCGAGATGGGACCGGAGGACTGGCTGAACGTGCTCGCCACCCACCTGACGGGGGCTTTCTACGTCACCAGGGCTGCGGCGCCGGTGATGAAGAGCCAGCATTGGGGGCGCATCCTGTGTGTCTCCTCCAGCGCCGCCCTGGGACGGGGCCGTCATGGCTCGATGCGGAGAAAGGACGCCCCGAACATGGACGGCATCGCCTACGTGTCAGCCAAAGGAGGGCTTCTGGCGTTCGTGCGATACCTGGCCAAGGAGCTGGACGGCACGGGGGTCACGGTCAACGCCCTTATGCCCATCGCGGACACCCGGATGATGAGGGCGGACCAAGAGTTGCGCAAGGCAAAGGGCGTGCCTGCGGCCCTGCCTCCAGAGCGCCGTGACCCGGACGACGTGGCGCCCCTGTTCGCCTACCTGGCCTCGGACGAGGCGGCGGCTATCACGGGACGTACCTTCTTCGTGGAGAAGGGCCATATTGTGCTGTACCAGGACCCGTCTCCGGTGTGGAGCCTGTACCGCAGGGGCCGTTGGACGGTCGACGACCTGGCCGAGGCCCTTCCGGCGATGCTGTGAAGGAGGGCTCGGCGCCCAAGGAAGGACAAGCGAAGCGGTACCTGAAGTATTTGTGGGGGGGTAGCAGGGAATGGAGGGGGTGAGGTACGTGAAAACGCTGAGCGAGGCTTAGGGCCATAACTGTCGCGCTAGCCAAGGAGGACACGGCCTGGACTATCCAGGGATCGTCACCGCAACTTCTGTGCCCTGTCCTGGGGCAGAGCGCACTTCCAGTGCGCCTCCTACCAGCAGGGCCCTTTCCTTAAGCCCGACCAGCCCCAGCTTGCCTGTGAGCACAAGTTCATCAATGGCCGAGGGGGCCATGAAGCCAGTGCCATTGTCGCGTATGTTCAGCAAGACCTGCGCAGGATGGAAGCCGAGGACGATATCAACTCCGGTGGCTTGCGCATGCTTCTCGACGTTGCGCAGGGACTCTTGAGCAATGCGAAAGAGGGCAAGCTCAGCGTGGCCGGGCAGTCGCCTGGTCTCTCCTTCCACATGAAAGCTGGCTTTCAGCCCTGCCCGCTGGGAGAGGTCGGCGGTGAGCCACTCGATTGCAGGCACAAGGCCCAGGTCTTTGAGAATGGAAGGGCGCAGGTCCCTGCTGAACCGTCTGAGGTCTTCGCCTGTTTTTGTCGCCAATTCAGCCATTTTCCCGAGTCGGGCTTGCGTAGTTCCGGAAATCTCTGAGGCATCGGACAAACACTCTATCTCCCTGGCCATGAGGATGAGGGCCTGCAATGTATCATCGTGCAACTCGCGGGCGATACGTTCTCTTTCCTCCTCCTGGGCCTTAGTAGTCTGGTGGACAAGAAAACGAAGCCCTTTTTCTCGTGTCTCTTGAGCTGTAGCGTCCCGCAGCACTGCCTGGAAAGTCTCTTCTCCTCCGCTGCTGGGCACCGCCGTGATTACCGCCTCGGCCAGGAGCTCTCGGCCGTCGCCCCGTCGTATGGTTACCCGGGTGGGGCCTTTCACGCTGTTGCTGGGGTTGCTCTCGTCGCTGGGGGGAAGTGCTGTCCAGGAGGGCGCGAGGGCGTGGATATGCTGCCTTAGAAGGGAAGTTGAGTCTGTGGCGCCAAAAAAGGTAGCGGCGGCGGCGTTGGCGGCGACCACG
>JACPQI010000030.1 GCA_016190545.1 Chloroflexota bacterium | reverse complement strand
TCGCCGTTGTACTTTGGATCGCGGTAGCGGTCCCAGTCGTACCACGGCGGGTCGAACTGCTCGTGGGGGTCCCACATGTCCAGCCAGAGGAAGAATGGCCCCATGTCATGGTTTTCCTCAAGCCAATCGGTGGCCTCCATCACGCTTTTGGCGACCATGTACTCGCGGTCGTGCTGGCGGTGGGCGATGTTGCGGAAGTAGAGCTTGAACCGCTCCGGGCCGCTGAGCTTGTGGGCCTGGGCCGGGAGCCGCATCGTTCCCCTGGGTATGACATTGTAGGGGTCCGAATGCTGCCCCCGCACCCAGCGGAAGGCGGAGAACCCGCGCGTATAGTTCATGTCGTCCCCCGCCAGCATCGGCGTATCGTGGATAAACATGGTGGCGTAGCCGCGGCCGCTCAACATTTGAGCGAGGGACACATCGTTCTTGTCCATCGGCTGCCAGCCGCGATAGGGGAAACCGTACCTGCCGGTCGCCAGGTCCCAGCGGTTGGGCACCGTGGGGTAAGAGCCGATGTAGGCCCGGTCAAAGACGACGGATTCCTTGGCCAGCCGGTCCAGGTTGGGCGTGTGAATCCAGGTGTTCCCATAGCACCCCAGGTGGTCCCGCCGGAACGTGTCGTTCATGAGGAAAATCACATTCATGGCTGCGCTCCTTCTATGTCTCTCTTCGTCCTTGCGACTGCCCGCATAAAGACCGGCAGTCGCTTGAGGAGACCTCATTGTACACATTTTCGGCGTCCTGTCACGCGCCCTTTCACTCATTTCGTCTCCAGAAGCTGTCTGGAAACCCTCACCCCCTGTGTCCCCCGCTCCTTTGCCAAGGGAGCGGGGGAAGAGAAAGGGGAATGGGGGACACCCCCATCCCCCTGGCCCCGATGGTATCGGGGCACTCTCCCAAGACAGAATTTCGGGGTGAGTTCCGAGGCATAGGGGTGACTGATAAAGGGATGACAAGGTCAAGGGCGGGTGTCGGCCCAATGTCGCCATTCAATCGCGAGGCTTTTCGGCGCAGTCTCATCGCAGCGCTGGACCGTTTCGGTGACGAGCATGGCTTCGTCTCTGACGCGGTCCTGGTTGGCCTCACCTGCCCAGGCTGCGAGAAGGCCTGCAAGTTGACGTTTCCGGAGGACAGTGAAAGTGTCTTACAGGTGTTGTGCGTCGCCTGGGGGTGTCAAGAGGCTTTCTGAGCTGTCCCTGCTCCTTACCACAAGACCTTGTCCGCCTCCAGCCGCTCGATTTCGTCGCTGCCCAAGCCCAAGACCTCGCCGATGACGTAGTGGGTGTCCTGGCCGAACAGGGGGGCGTGACGGGTGATGCGCGGCGGCGTGCGTGAGAGTCGCCACGGGCTGCCCACGATGAAGACATCGCCGAGCTTGGGGTGGCTGACGGTCTGGAAAGCCTCGCGCTCCACCACGTGGGGGTCGGCGAAAAGGCCCTCGGCGCTGAAGGTGGGCACGGCTGCCACGCCCACCGCTTGCAGCAGGTTCATGGCTTCCTGAGGCCCCCGCTGGGCGGTCCACGCGCCGACGATGGGGTCCAGCGCTTCCACGTTGGCGCAGCGTGACGGGGCGTTGCGGAAGCGGGAGTCATCAGCGAGATCCGGCTGCCCCATGGCGCCGCACAGAGCCCGCCATTCGTCTTCCGTCGCCACCGCGATACTGATCCACTGGTTCTGGCCCTGGCAGGGATAGCAGTTGTGGGGCGCCATATAGGCGTCCCGGTTGCCCTGCCGCGTGGGATGGGCGCCGTTGGCTGCGCTTTCCTGGAGGGCATCGCCCAGCAGGCAGGCCAGGGCTTCGCGGCCCGACATATCGATGAAGCGGCCCTGCCCGGCGCGCCGCTGCTGCCAGACGGCGGTGAGGAGGGCGAAGGCCACGGTGACGGCGTTGTACATATCAGCGGGGCCCCGGCCTTCGGTGGGCGGCTCGTCAGGGTAGCCGGTCATGTCCCCGTAGCCGCTCAGCGCCGCTCTCCGGGTGCGGCTCTCCGCCGAGAAAAGGGCTGCGCCGCCGCGTCCAGTCGCCGCCGCGCGGCTCGATCTTGATGACCGTGGCGCCCAGGTCGGCGAAGAGTTTTCCACAATAGGGACCGCTGATGCCCTCGCACCATTCGACGACAGTTATGTCGTGGAGCGGGTTCTTTCTCGTCGTCATCGCCGCCTTCCACCATCGCGTCGGGGAGATCGAACAGCTTCACTAGACCGAAGCTCTCCACGAACCCTCCCAGGGTCTTGCGGACTTCAGCAGGATTGTACTCCCTGGGGTCCGCCTGGGAAGCGACGTAGACGCAGGTGGGAATATGTTCCTTTACCAGGGCCAGCTTACACTCCTGGAAGCCGATGCGGTAGCCCCTGGTACCCATGTCCTTGTGCATGATAAGGCCGTCCGCCTTGTAGTCCCTGGCCCGCTGCACATACTCCTGGGGCTTGGGTGTGGGGAAGTAGCAGCGGCTGGTGGACTGGGTACCGGCGTACAACTCCACCTGTGCCCAGACCGCGTCCTCGTGGGTCTTAAGTCGTATACCGCGCTCTTCCAGAGTCTGGGGCGCCAGCCAACTCCCGTTGTCGTGGTCAGCCCAGGTGCCAAACACCTAGTGCAGGACGGCGTGCTGCAGTAGCTTGTGCGCTGGCGCGATGCGACGGTGTTGCCAGCCCTGTGTCCAGACGCCCCCAACGATTGCCCCGGAAGAAAAGCAGGCCCCAATCATGTCCCGCCTCGCTGCTCATGCAGGACCTGAGGGTCACTGAAATAGCTTTTCGCTGAATTCAGTACAGGCGGAGCACGAGAGTCAGCCGTGGTTCTGCATGAGGGAACTATCTGGATGAACTGTTTGCGTTATGCATCTCTCTTGCGAGTTGCTGCTCTTTCCGCCTACCCCTCGCGTTTCGCGCCCGTTGAACGAGATGCTCCGTCTCTTCAACGAACCTGTGCATTCCCCGCAGGCCGCAGAAGGAGTCGACAGCGAAGACGCCAACGAGGAGGCCTAGTATCCCGCTGGCTCCGATCCATTCAGCAACTACGAAGCCCACGATAGCGCCCCCGACGAGGGGCAGTACGTAAAAGTCCATCCGGCGCTCTTCGTGGCGTTGTTTGTGGTTCATCGTTCCTCCATCTAGGTGCACATTGGCACGTTCTAGTCTTCGAGCTCGAGCTTGAGGAGCTCGTTGTCGGTGCGACTTACTTTCGCCTTTACCCGCATACCGGTCTTCAAGCCTTCGAAGGTCTGCGCTCCATGAAGCTCCAGAGTGGTGGACGCTGTAAGCCGGTAGCTGGTCTCGACGCCATTGCTGCCACGGATTGTGATTGTCTTGGCAGACTCGTTGACGGATGTAATGACGCCCTCAACCTCGGCTTCGTTATCCTCCTCTTCCTCGACCTCGATCTTCAGGGCGTCCTTGGTTTCCACGTCGTATTTGACTTCTACCTCTTGTCCCACACGGAGGTCAGCGAAAGCAGCCTGTCCCTCATCTTCCATCTGGATCTCGGTTTCAGCGGTGACTTCCAGTGTGATGTCGCCATTCTCCTCTGCGGTGACTGTCAGCGTTTTTTTCGCGGCGTCCAAGCTTTTAATAACGCCCTCGACCTCAGCATGGCGAGCCTTTACCTTTCGGACCTGCTGGTCATTGTCAACTTCAATGGTCACCTGGCTCCCGGCTTCCAGCGATGCGGTCCCAAGGGCTGCGCGAAGGGTTTCAACAGTCGCATTCTTCAAGTTGAACTTGATAATGCTTCCATCCTTGAGTTTGACAGTGACCTCTCCGGAGATGGTGTCAACGTTCTGGAGAATGCCGTCATACTGGGCGCCAGCCGTCCCCTCGCATCCGATAAACGCCATTGCGATGAGAGCGGCAAAGACCGCCCCAACAAAGTACCGTCTGAGCATGTTCTTGCCTCCCTGCAGGTACATCTCGATGATAAAACGAAAGCGGATCGAGGATGTCAGGCGAACGAGCTGCCAGCAGCCGTGTGGTAAAACACCCCTGTGGCACAACCGCCCCAGCCTCACTCCCATTCGGAGGCACGTGGTCTGGACAAGGTCGCTGTAGACTTTTAAACCACGGGGGCCCTCCGCCTTGAAAGCAAACACGGGTGGTGCGGACGCACCACCCGTGTTTGGCCTAATCTCTCAGAAGTCTGATCCGCTACCCACCATTGCCCATGGAATGCGGCACTGTGACCTGAACGGTCTTGGTAGCGGAATTCCCTGAGTCGTCGGTGCAGGTCACGGTGATGGTGTAGACACGTCCTGTGCCTGTGCCAGAGCGCTCTGCTCGCAACTCTGCCGTCAGGGCGCCGGTAATCACCCAATCAGGTGCAGTATCGCCGTCGCCCAGGCCGTTTTCGGGCTCGTTGCTGCTCACAGAAGTGATGGCGCACGACACAGATGGGTCGCACAGGTCCGACGCATTTACTGCGATTGTCACCGGTTGCATCTTGTGATTCGCCGGCCACAGGACATCCTTGCTCGCTGACGCGCTGCTGATCGAAGGAGCGACGGTATCCGCCACCGTGATCGTGGACGTGGCGCTCCCTGTATTGCCTGCGGCATCGGTGGCGCTGAATGTGACCGTCCTGGTTGTGCCGACCGCACAGAGTCCAGGGGCCAGGTCGTTGCTGACGGCCAATGAGCCGTCTACGTCATCGGTTGCGCTCGCCGAAGCCAGCCACGCCTGAATCGCCGGGTCGCTCGTGGAGACGCCACCTGTGGTGTTGCACTCCACGGTGAGAGGCGCGGGCGCGGTCACTACCGGCGGTGTGGTGTCTGACGTCCCCAACAGGGTGATGTCATCCAACATGTGGTTATTGGCCCCACCGCCCGCGTTGTTTGATTGGAACTCCACCCGGCTGACGTTGCTGAAGGTCCCGGGCAGGGTGACGACGATGCCTGCCACGACGTCGAGGTAGATATACGAGGCGACCTGAACGTTGGACGCGTCGTACCCCCGCACGCGCACCTGGGTTGGCCCCAGACCGGCAGACCAGAAGCTGACCAGCGTGAACGGCGAGTTGTCCACCTTGGCAACCTTGATGATCTTCCCGTTGTTGCCCAGGTTAATCTCCTTGTCGGGTCCGTCCGGGGTGAACCAGTTGACGACGCCGAACTTGAACGCGTCGTCCGTCCACACTCGCACGCCCTTCTCAGTCCAGTCCCCTCCGAATGGGGCGCCGACCCCAGCGGGATCATCGAATGTGACCACCACGTTCGCGGCCCTCGCGACCTGCCCAAAACCTGGGACCAGGGCGGCCGCCATCACGACCATGATGCATAGCCAAACCCGATACCCGGCCCACGTCAAGACTTTTTGCACTTCTCCTCCTTATTTACAAAGAATAGCGGGCCAATATGGGGCTGCAGTAAGACAATGTCAATATGTCTAGGGTAACACTCTGGTAACAGTTTGACGAAGATAGGGTATCCAAAGTGGAGAGGCCAAGGCCTCTTAACGCATTCCAAGCCTCCTGCAAAGCTTTTGTGGAACGGGGTAAGCCTTCCGTTTGAGGAGGGAAAGATGGTGTCAAGGGAGGTTGGTGGTTTCTGATGAGGGTTCTCTATAAGGGTGCAATGACACAGTATCTGCCCTTTACTCCGGCTACTTAGCGACGGCATGACCTCAAATCAGGCTTCTTTATGCAAGCCCTATGAGAAGCTTTTGGCGCAGCATGAACTTGTCACTGCCTCGTTCCTTTGTTGCTATACTGCCGGATGCTGGTTTCGTTAGCGAAACTATAAAGGGGGCGTTATCCATGGACCTGAAAAACGTCCACCGGCTCAGCGTCTTCATCGCCGTGGCGGAGTCCCAGAGCTTCTCCCGGGCCGCCGAGAGCCTCCAAGTCAGCCAGCCGGCCGTCTCGCGCCAGGTCAAGGAGCTGGAGGACATGATCGGCTCGCCGTTGCTGGACAGGACGGGCCGCAGGCTGGCCCTGACCGAGGCCGGTCTCGCGCTGCTGGGCCACGCCAGGAAGGTGAAGGAGACGATAGAGGAGATGGAGGCGGAGATGGAGGCGGTGGCAGGGGGCGTGGCGGGCCTGCTTAAGCTGGGCGCCAGCACCGTCTGGGAATACGTGCTGCCCGGCCTCATGGGGGACTTCAAGAGACAGCACCCGTCGGTCACGCTGGGCCTCACCATCGGCAACACGAATCAGATCGTGGAGATGATGGTGCAAAAGCAGGTGCACCTGGGCTTCGTCGGCGACAAGCCCAACGTCAAAGTCCTGGAGACCATCCCTCTCCTCGACGATGAAATCGTCATCATCGCGCCGCCCTCGCACAAGCTGGCAGGCCGCAAGCGGGTACCGCCGATCCAGCTCAATCGGTTGCCCTTCGTGCAGCGGGAGTCGGACTCGGCCACGGCCCAGCTCAGCGAGGCCTATTTAGCCAGGCTCGGTGTGAAAGCGGAGACGGTCATGGACCTGGGCAGCCACGAGGCCATCAAACGGGCGGTGCAAGCCGGCTTTGGGTTAGGCATGATCTCCAAGTTCGCTGTGGAGCAGGAGATCGCCGCCGGGACTTTGGTGCAGGTTCATCTGGACGCGCCCCCCTGCAAGCGCCCGCTCTTCGTGTTGCGGAACCGCTCGCGCTACTACTCGCCGGCGCAGCAGGCCTTCATCGAGCACGTCATGAAGGTGGTGGGGCCGCGCCGCAAGAAAGCCTAACCGGTTCAGCTAAGGCCCTTTCACATTGGCTATAAGCCATTCGGCCAGCCTGCGCGCGATCTCCTCGTTGCCGAACTCCATGATGAGCATGTGACCGTGGCCGGGCAGGCCCCAGTCCCTTCCCAGCCGGTAGGCGGGAATGCCCAGGAACGCCGCCGTTTTCTCGCGGTCGATGAGGTGCTCCTTCTCCTCGTCGCCGCACAGGACCAGAGCGGGAACGCCGTCAAGGATGTGCGGGCTGCATACGGCAGTGGTCTCCGTCCCGTGAGCATCCATCACCTCGTTCACGGCGCGGGCGCTCTCCGGCACCGTGCTCTTGAAGTATTCGTCGAAGCAAGACCGGGGAAAACGTTGCGACTGCCGGGAAAGAAACTCGAGGGAACCGGCCTTGTTGGGATACATGGGGCGGTCTTCAGGACGGGGTGGGGCAGCCCGCTTCCGCATGTTGGCCGTGGGTGATGGCGCCAGGCCGATGGCGGCTTTGAGCAATCGCGACTCCCCTTGCTGGTAGAGGGCCTCGGCGGCCTTCCACAGTACGCCGCCGCCCATACTATGGCCCATGGCCACCGCGCCGTCCAGTTTGCGAAGCAGTTGCACCGTGCGCTCCACATAGGTCAGCAGGGAAAGGCGGGCGAAATCCGGCGGGTCGCCAGAACGCCCGTGGCCTGGCAGATCCACCACATAGGTGTCAAAGCCCATGTCAGGAAACAGCGCGGCCCAGCCCGGCCTGCCATCGGGCGTGGTGCCGTAGGCCGTTCCGGTGTTGAAGCCGCCATGAATGAGGACCAGCGGATGGAGGAACCTCTTCTGGCGGGCCAGCCGGTACTCCACATACATCTGGTGGGGCGGATCGCCCACGAAAAAGTGACCGTCGCTCACGCTGCGCTCTCAGGTGGGGAAGATCGTGACAGCCGTTCGTTCATGCGGGGGATTATACCAACGTGGAAAGCGGTCGGCAGGCTTGAGCAGCGCTTACGTGGGCTTCGTACCCCAATGGACAGCGACGACGCCCAAGCCCACCTTGCGGTATCCCACAGCAGTCAGGCCCGCTTTGTCGTACATCTCCCTCAGGTTATGAGCGGAGGGGAAGCGCTCGACGGAGTTGGGCAGATAGGTATAGGCCTCGTGGTCGCCAGCCAGTATTGTGCCAAGTACGGGCACAATGCGATGGAAATAGAACCGGACGACCCTGGACGAAAGCCTGCCCTTGCGCAGCGGCGTCAGTTCCAGACTCACCACCCTGCCGCCTGGCCGGACGACTCGCGCCATCTCCGTGAGTGCTTGCTGGATATCCGTCACATTGCGCAGGCTGAAGCCGCACACCGCACAGGCGAAGGTGTCGTCAGGGAACGGCAAGCAAAGGGCATCGCCCTGCACCCACGCCATGTTGCGACTGCGGCGCCGAGGCCGGGCCTTCGCCTGGGCAATCGCAAGCATGTCAGGCACGATGTCCAGGCCCACCACGGGCCGGACGCCGCGCCGCCTCGCCAGCTCCAGGGCCAGGTCGCCGGTGCCGGTGGCGATGTCCAAAGCCGGGCCGGTACTATTGGCGAGGGCGATGTCGACGGTGAGACGCTTCCAGGCCCGGTGCCTGCCGCCCGTCATCACCGTGTTGAGCAGGTCATAACGTCGGGCGATGCGGGCGAACATGGAGGCGACGTAGGTCGCCTTCGCCTCGCCTTCCAACTGTCGCTGCTTCACGGCCACGGCGATAGTATAGAGGATGCGGCAGAGGGAGAGCGCGGCCCCCTCCAATGACCCGGCATCGCCAGGCCTGTTGCAGGCTGGGCAGGAAGGCGCGCGCCTGCGCTTCCAACGCTGCCAGGTCTTGTTCGGGGCTGACGAGCAGCCCCAGCACCGTCCCGCTGTGAGCGGCGCATACGCCGTAAGCGCCCGTCTCGCGGGCGAAGGCGATGACATCGTCTAGCTGCGGCTTCAAAAGAATGACCTGATTGGCCTGGGCGCTCATCGTGGCGGCCCGTCCGATGAGACCGCAGTCCTGCCGGCGCAGCCCATCGCGCAGCAGCGCCAGCGCTTCTCGGGTGGCAGGCTCGTTCGCGGCAAGTTGGGCCGCGATGTCCTGCTGATTGAATGCCACTGAGTCCACTGTGCCGCCGAAGTCCAACGCCAGCACAGCCAGCGGCGGCGGCTCTCCCAGCAGATCCACGGCCTTTCCTTCGCGATGATCGAAGAGCGTCAGACCGGGGAACAGTGTGCCGTTGGTCGGCTCAATGCTCACGGCGAGACGCGCCATCTCTGCTGTGGAGAGGCTGCGGCCCGCAGCCTGTGCGGTGGCCCAGACCGCGCCGGCCACGTCCGCCGTGCTGCTCGCCATGCCTTTGCCGGGTGGCAGCGCGCTCTCGATGCTCAGCATGGCGCCGCACGAAAGCACCATGTAGCTCAGGGTGGCGGCGACGGCGGCTTTCGCCTTCTCTTTCCCTGGAGGAGCATCAATATAGGGTGTCCCGTAGGTGAGGGTGACGGTCACGACGCTGTAAAGTTCGATGGGGCAGGACACATGGAAGCGGAGGCCGTCGGCCTGTCCTTGCACCAGCTCGCCGCAGGTGCCCGGCATGGCGACGGAAGCCCGCCTGACAGCCGAGGGCGCTCCTGACACAGGGGATGGTCGGCGCTGCGTCATAGACCTACAGCAGTGTACCCGTTGCTTTTATCTCCAGCGGGATGCCAGCAATGAGCAGATAGACCCGGTCAGCCCACTCCGCGATGCGCTGGTTCGCGTTGCCCAGGGCATCGCGGTAGGCCCGGGTCAGCGGGTCGGCGGGCACGATGCCCAGGCCCACCTCGTTACTGACCACCACCAGCGATGCGTCGCTGCGTTCATACCAGCGCAGCAATCGCTCCACCTCCCGCGCCACACGACGCTGGCCGCGCTCTAGCGCTGCGGCAGTAGGCGCTTTACCACGCGCTGGAAGCGGGGACAGGAGCAAGTTGGAGGCCCACAACGTGAGGCAGTCTAGAAGGACCACGGCGGGCGCCGGGCGCACAGCGGCCAGCCGTCCCACCACATCGCGTGGCTCTTCTAGCGTCACCCACCGCTGGGGCCGCGACTGTTGGTGACGCTTGATACGACTGCTCATCTCGTCGTCGCCCGCCTCCGCCGTCGCCACGAACAGCACGCCGCCACGCCGAGAGCGGGCGGCAGCCAGGCGCTGGGCGAAGCCGCTCTTGCCGGCCCGCGCCCCGCCGAGGACTAAGATGAGATCCTTCACTTCGGCATCTCCAGTCCGGTCATGCGGTACACCAGGGCCATGTCCAGACTCCGCCGCACCGCTTCCGCCAGTGTATCGTACTCCTGGTCAAGGCTGCGCTCAGGGCTTGCGGGCAGCGACACGCCCTTCCGCGCCGCCAGCCAGCCTAGGATAGCCCGCCGCAGGTGGGTGTTGTGGAAGAGGCCGTGGACGTAGCAGCCGAACACGGTGCCAGCCTTGTTGAGGGCGCCGTCAGGATGCGGCTGCTCGCCTTGTGAACGTCGGTTGAGCGCGAGGACGGGCGTGCCCCGCTCCAGCGTCGTGACGCCCATGTGTATCTCATAGCCCGTGAAGGTGTCGCCGGGCGCGTGCGCGAGCAGACCTTCCGCTCTCGCCACGCGGCCCGTCACCTGATGCGTCGCCTTGTCGCGGCCGAAGACGGTGTGCACGGGCAGCAGCCCCAGGCCCTGGACGGTGCGCTGTGGCGACTCCACGCCGAAGGGGTCCTCGATGACGTTCCCCAGCATCTGGTAGCCGCCGCAGATGCCGATGGCCGCCACGCCCTTTTGTGCCAGCGTAGCGATGCGCTGTGCCAGACCGCTCTCCCGCAGAAAGGCCAGGTCGGCAATAGTCGCCTTGGTGCCGGGCAGAATAATGAGGTCGGGCTCGCCCAGGTCTGATGCGTCCGCGACGTAGCGCACACCCACGCCCGCCTCGTGCGCCAGGGGGTCGAAGTCATCGAAGTTGGAGATGCGCTGCAGGCGGATGACGGCGATGTCGAGCAGCGACGTCGCTGCAGGTTGAGACTCTGGCCTTTCCAGGGTCACGGCGTCCTCCTCCGCGATGCGCATGTTGGCAAGGTACGGCACCACGCCGGCCACGGGCACGCCCGCCCGCTCCTCCAGCATCCGCAAGCCGGGTTGGAGCAGGGAAAGGTCGCCCCGGAACTTGTTGACGATGAGGCCGCGCACCAGGTCGCGCTCCTGCGGCTCAAGCAGCATGAGGGTGCCAAGCAGCGAGGCGAACACTCCTCCCTTGTCGATGTCGCCCACGAGCAGCACGGGCGACCGGGCATGGAGCGCCACCCGCATATTCACGATATCGCCGTGCTTCAGGTTGATCTCCGCCGGGCTTCCAGCGCCTTCCATCACCACGATGTCATAGCGCCGCTGTAGCCGGTCCAGGGAGGCGGTGACGCTGCCCCACAGCTCCGGCTTGAGCGCATAGTAGTCGCGGGCGGGCACCGTCCCGATGGGTCGTCCGTGCACCACTACCTGGGAGCGGCTGTCCGCTTCCGGCTTGAGCAGGATGGGGTTCATGTCAACGTGCGGCTCCACGCCCGCCGCCTGGGCCTGGGCCACCTGTGCCCGGCCCATCTCGCCGCCGCCCACTGTCACATAGGAGTTGTTGGACATGTTTTGGGCCTTGAAGGGGGCGACGCGCCAGCCGTCCTGCTTGAAGATGCGGCACAGGGCGGCCACGAGCGTGCTCTTGCCCGCGCTCGATGCGGTGCCCTGGACCATAAGGACCTTGCTAGGCATGAATCGTCCCTTTGCGATGCAGTCGGGTCGCCGCGAGGGCTTCCTTCAGCGCCGCTACAAGTCGCCGGCACTCCGGCGACGCGCGCGCGGCGATGCGGATATGCTGCGGCAGCCCGAAGGAGGCGCAGTCGCGGACGGCGATGCGGCGCTCAAGCAGGGCATCGCGCATGCGGGCTGCGTCGCCCACTTTCACCAACAGGAAGTCGGCATGCGACGGCGTCACAGCAAGGCCCAGCGCACACAACTCTCGTTCCAAGTACGCCTTCGCTTCGCGGACGAGGCGTCGCATGCGCTCCGGGTAGCCCTGGTCGCGCAGCGCCGCCAGCCCAGCGGTCTGGGCCAGGGCGTTCACGCTCCAGCGCGGCTGTAGCGCCGCCAGCCGGTCGGCTACGTCTTCCCGCGCCACCAGATAGCCCAGTCGCAGCCCGGCGATGGCGAACTCCTTGGTCAGCGACCGCACCACGACGATGTTGCCGCGCTCCAGCAGCGGCAGCGCGTCCCACGGCTGCTCGACGAAGGCGACAAAGGCTTCGTCCAGCACCAGGGTTGCGGGCGCGGCGGCTCCAATGAGCGCCGCCACCTCGCGCTGCGGCAGGTAAACGCCTGTGGGACTGTTGGGGTTGCAGAGAAAGACCAGCGATGGCTTCTGACGGGCGATGGTCTCGCTGACCTCTTCCATGTCCCAGAGGAAGCCGCGCTCCTCCTTCGCCGTCACCTGCGCTGCTTGAGCGCCCGTTGCCCTACAGGCGATGCTGTACTCGCTGAAGGTAGGGCTGAGCACCAGAGCGATGGCACCGGGGCCAGCATAGGCCCAGGCCAGTAGCGAAATAAGCTCGCTGGAGCCGTTGCCGACCAGGATGCGCTCCACAGGCGCGCCTGTCCGCTCGGCCAGGGCGCGGCGAAGCTCGCGGCACTGGGGGTCCGGGTAGCGGCTGAGGTCGACGCCGGCGATGGCCTCCGCGACACCCGGTGGCGGCCCTAAGGGACTGGCGTTGGAGCTGAAGTCCAGCACCTCGCCCGGCTCCAGGCCGCGCGCCCGCAGCTCTTCGAGATCGAGACCGCCGTGGACTGCCGACTTCATTGTCCTCACCCTACGACCACATGCCGTACCCACAGTATGCCGATGGTCAGCCCGAAGGACAACACCGCCGTCAGCAATGCGACCTGGTTGGCCCGGCTGATGAGGTCGGGCGTGAGCGCCTGTGCGGGGTCGCCGAGGGCATAATGGCCCGGCTTCTCCAGTCGAACGTCCAGCGCCCCGGCCATGGCGCTCATGGTCCAGCCCGCGTTGGGGCTGGCCGTGCGGGCGTGGTCGCGCCGCATCACGCGCCAGGCGTTGCGCCAGTCCAGTCGCCCTGTCCAGCTTGCAGCGATGATGAGCAGAGCGGCAACGCGGGCCGGGATGAAGTTCGCCAGGTCGTCCAAGCGCGCTCCCGCCTTCCCCAGGTACTCGTACCTGCCGTGATAGCCCACCATGCTGTCGACGGTGTTGATGGCGCGGTAGGCCAATGCGCCGGGGATGCCGAAGAGGGCGAAGTAGAACCAGGGCGCAACGAAGCTGTCGGTGGTGTTTTCCGCTGCCGACTCCACTGCGGCGGCGGTCGCCTGCTCCGGGGTGAGGTCGACGGTATCGCGGCTGACCAGGGAGCGGAGGGCGCTGCGGGCTCCGTCCATGTCCATTGCCTCCAGCCGCTCTCGCACCCGGCTGCCCGCTAGCGCCAGGTCGCGGACGGCGAAGGTGGACTTCAGGAGCCACACGCCGACGAACAGGTAGGCGACAAGCCCGGTGTCGCGCAGGGCGAAGTAGCCTGCTACTGCGAAGGAGATCGGCAAGAGCAGGGCCAGGGCTGCGCCATAGAGGAACTGCAACGCGGCGCCGGCCCTGGGCGAAAGACGCTCGGCGAACTGAAGAAATTTGCCCATCCACACGACGGGATGAGCAAAGCCCGGCGGTTCGCCCAGCGCTACGTCGAACGTGCCTGCGAGGGCGAGGACGGCCAGGTCTCTTGTCACATCGCTAGCCATGCCACCACAGCGGCTCCATCCAGCCCTTGTCCACCCCAGCCACAAGCGCCAGGAGCGCCAGCGCCGTCATGACCTCGCAGATGGCTCCATAGGTATCGCCCGTGAGGCCGCCGATGCGGCTGCTGATGAAGCGCCCAAAAACCAGGGCGGCTGCCGTAACGATGACGAACAGGACAAACCCTCCCAGGCCGAAGAGCAGCACGGAGCCACCGGCGACTATGGCCGCAGCTCCCAGGACCGGTAACGTGAAGGGGCCAGAGTGGAACGGCGTGCCCGCTCCCTGCCTTCGAGCATAGGGGAACATGCGGATAGCGGCTGCCATGCACCACCGCGAGAGGCACAGGGCCAATACGAGTCCACCGGCTCGCGCGGGCTTGTCCAGGTCCAGCAGCGCCGACCACTGGACGAGAAGCATGAGGCCGAGCGCCGCCACGCCGAAACTGCCCACCCGGCTGTCGCGCATGATCTCC
>JACPQI010000032.1 GCA_016190545.1 Chloroflexota bacterium | reverse complement strand
GAGGGCGTCATCATCGATACGCCGCCGGAGCCGGAGGTCATCCTGGAGGAGGCGTCCACCACACGGGTCAAAGCCTTCCTCATGACCCTCTGTCACCAGGACCACATCGAGGGGCATAGGGATATCAAGCTGGCGACCGAAGCGCTGGTGGCGGTGCACCCAGCGGGCGCGGCCAAGCTGCCGATGAAGCCGGATATCATGCTCAAGCACGGGCAGACCTTCAGTTTCGGAAAGCTCAAGCTCAGCGTCATCCACACGCCTGGCCATACCCCGGAGGGGCTGTGCTTCCTGTGGGGGCGTCACCTCTTCTCCGGCGATTCCCTGTTCCCCCACGGGCCCGGCAAGACCGGTTCGCCCGCCGACTTCCAGCAACTCCTGCGCAGCATCCAGGAGCGATTGCTCCCGCTGCCCGACGATACCCGAGTTTACCCCGGCCACGGCAACAATACGGTCTTGGGAAGCGAGAAGGAAGAGGTCGGCGTCTTTCTGTCCAAGCCGCACCGGCCTGACCTGTGCGGCGATGTGCTGTGGCTGGAAAGCTAGGAAGGAACGAGGATGCGCGCAGCGTTGACCCCAGAGCAGGATCGTTTCCAGCAGGAGGTGCGACGGTACTTCGAGAGCATCCGCACGCCGGAGTGGGAGCTCTTCAACGGCATCGAGGACGATGACGCGGAGTACCGGCTGGGGGTGGAGATCGACAAGAAACTGGCGGCCAAGGGCTGGCTGACGCTGCACTGGCCGAAGGAGTACGGCGGCGCGGCGGCCTCCATCATGGAGCAGACAGTGTTCCACCAGGAGAAGGCCTACTTCCTGCTGCCGCGCTGCTCCCGCAACGGCCTCCACTTTGTGGGGCCCACCATCATGCGCTACGGCACGCCGGAGCAGAAGGCGCGCCACCTGCCGCCCATGTCCCGCGCCGAGGTGACCTGGTGCCAGCTCTTCAGCGAGCCGGAGGCCGGCTCCGACCTGGCCGCGCAACAAACCCGGGCGGAACGGACCGCGGACGGCTACCGCGTCAACGGGCAGAAGGTGTGGACCACCTACGGCCATATATCGGAGTGGGGCATCCTGCTGGCCCGCACCAGCACGGAGGCGTCCAAGCACAAGGGCATCTCCTTCTTTCTGGTCGATATGACTACGCCGGGCATGACACGTCGCCCTATCCCGCTCATGGGCGGCGGCGCCTTCAACGAGGTCTTCTTCGATAACGTGCTGCTGCCCCGCGATGCGCTCCTGGGGGAAGAGGGCCAGGGCTGGTATGTGGCCATGCACACCCTGGGCCTGCAGCGCTCCGTCATCGATAACATAGGCCGGGGGCTGCGCCTGATCGACGACCTCGTCCGCTACGCCAGGGAGACGACGCGGCATGGCGTGCCTCTGGCGCGGGACCCGCTCGTGCGCGGCAAGCTGGCGGAGGCGGCCATCGAGATAGAGGTGGGCCGGATGCTGTGCTACCGGGACGCCTGGCTCCAGGAGCGCGGTGTGAACCCCACCTACGAGACGCCGCTGAGCAAGACCTTTGTGGCGGAGGCGACGCAGCGCCTGTCCCGCACGGCGATGGAAGTGCTGGGCCTGCGCGGCCAGCTTATCCACGGCGCGCCGGGCGTGCAGTTCGCTGGCCGCTACGCCGCCGTCTACCAGCTCGCCACCACGGGCACCATTCGGGCCGGCTCCGCCGAGATCTCACGCAACCTTATCGCCCAGCGCGGCCTGGGCCTGCCCCGCGACTAGGGTCCAAAAACCCTCACCCCCTATGTCCCCCGCTCCCTTGCCAAGGGCTTTGCTCAAAAAGTGCTACCTGCACAAAACGTCGGTCGGCTGCGCAAAAAACCACCGGGAAGAGCAGCACAGACACGGTGAACTAAAGTCCGGGGCTGATCAAGACCAGTCCACGAGTTCAGGCCCTTGCCTAGCAGGGTATAATCCTACCGAGTGTGCGTTTGCAGCATACTCGGTAGGGGTCGCACTTGAAAATCTCAAACATCCTGTACTGCCTAGGCATGAACACTGGGGAAAGTAGCCAAGCCTCCAGAAAGATGGCACATACGAGAGTTAAGAACTCTCCGACGACACTATGAGCGCGACCGCCGGGGCAATTCCGTTACACGACTTCGACTTCTCGCTGCTGGATTCGCCCGACTTCAAAGAGGATTCGGTTCGGGAAGAAATCATCATACCAATGCTGCGGTCACTTGGCTACTCGTCGTCTGGATCAAACAGAATCATCCGCAGCAAGACGCTTCTGCATCCGTTCATCACAATTGGATCTAAGCGCAGGCCGATTCAGCTCGTACCAGACTACCTGCTGTCGGTGAACGGAAATTTTATAGCCGTGCTGGATGCAAAAGCGCCGAACGAAGAGATAAAGTTCGGGGATAATTTGGAGCAAGTATACAGCTATGCAGTGCACCCAGAGATACGGGCTCCCTACTTCGCGCTGTGTAACGGCAAGGAGTTTGCGCTGTACGCTGTGCAGAACCAAACTCCAGTATTGTGCTTCAGTACGGCAGAGCTAGATCAACACTGGGACGACTTGCAGCATTATCTCGCGCCCGCTGCGGCGTCCACAACACTGCCTACCTACCTTCGTACACGAACACAGCCAAAGAACTCCGCTGATTTCGACTATCTGGCTGTACAGCCTCCGCCAGAGATAATCGGCATCCACAAGCAGACTGCGCGGCGGCATTTCGGTGTCCACGGCTATTTCACAAAGCAGGTGTGGAAAGTCGTCAGGACGTACATCGAAACACTCACACAGCGGGGTGATGTTGTCCTTGACCCGTTCGGTGGCAGTGGAGTAACCCTCGTCGAGGCGCTGCTTCTGGGCCGCAAGGCAATCCATATCGACCTAAATCCTCTCTCGATCTTCATAGTCAAAAACCTAATTGAACCAGTCGATTTGGTTGAGCTAGGTGAAGCGTTCCAGGAAATCAGGAAGGAGTACAAGGCAAAGGAACCGAAGACAGACGAGCAAGTCCAGCGGGCATTGAAACGCTACTCGTATCCGCACAACACAATGTTGCCGAAGAATGCTGACGTTGACACAGTCGAAAAACTGTTCACGCCCAAGCAGCTTGCGCAACTGGCACTTCTTAGGCACCTAATCCGGAAACGCAATCCTGAGCCTGTTCAGGATGCGTTGCTCTTGATGTTTTCCGGGCTCCTGAACAAGATCAATCTAACGTATCACAGCTCAGAAGGGCGTTCGGAAGGGAGAGGGGATAGTGGAGTATTTCGCTACTACCGCTATCGCATCGCTCCCAAACCGGCTGCTGTCGATGTCATGAGGTATTTTAAGTCACGCCTTGAACGCGTTATTGCGGCTAAGAAGGAATTGGCCCCTTTCATAACGTGCAAGACAGTGCAAGATGCAACCATCCGGCAAGGCACCGCGACAGACCTGCATGACATCCCTGATGAGAGCGTTGACTACATTTACACAGACCCACCCTACGGATCGAAGATTCCCTACCTTGATCTTTCGGTGATGTGGAACGCGTGGCTTGATTTGCCAGTAACGGATAAGGATTATGAAAACGAGGCAATCGAGGGCGGAGAGCACAATAAAACCAAACAGGACTACTCGAACCTCTTGGCCGCTTCGATACAAGAGATGGCGCGGGTGCTGAAATACGACCGCTGGATGAGCTTCGTTTTCGCGCATCAGAATCCTGCATATTGGCATCTCATCGTGGATTCTGCTGAGAAGGCCGGGTTTGAATACGCTGGAGCGGTGAAGCAGAATAACGGACAGACGAGCTTCAAGAAGCGCCAGAACCCATTCACCGTCCTCTCCGGTCAGTTGATTATCAACTTCCGCAAAGTCAGGAATCCACGAACCATCGGTAGTATCTCCCTGGGTGCTCCCATCATGGATATCGTGGTTGAAACCATCGAGTCGGTGATCGCCATGTATGATGGCGCGACATTGGAACAGATCAATGATGAGCTTGTGCTTCGCGGCCTTGAATTGGGATTCCTTGATGTCCTCGCGAAAGAGTACGCCGATCTAACTCCACTACTCGTACAGTCCTTCGATTACGACGATAAGACAAGGAAATATCACATCCGTCCAGATCGCAAATTCAAATCGCGCATCCCTCTTGAGTTGCGCGTCCGCTACTTTGTTGTCTCTTACCTCAAGCGGCTAGAGAATCGCAGAGAGAACCCGACCTTCGAGGATGTTGTCTTGAATATCATGCCGCTTCTAAAGAACGGCGTGACGCCAGAACGGCAGACAATTCGAAACGTTCTCGAAAGTGTTGCGGAGCGCGTCGGCACGAACCGTTGGAGGCTAGCAAGGACGATCCAAGGACAACTCCTTTAGGTGCTGTTCGGCTTGGGTTGGTTTCTTCAGCCCATGGACCAGACTATGCAACTCATCATCTCCGTCATAGGCGGCAGCACGGTCACGCCAGACGTGGGCGACCACGCCGAGGCGGTGGGCCGCGAGCTGGCTAAGCGCGGCGCCGTCGTCGTGTGCGGCGGGCTGACTGGTGTGATGGAGCGCGTCTGCAAAGGCGCCCGCGAGGCGGGCGGCCTCACCATCGGCATCCTGCCGGGCGACGACCGCAAGGCGGCCAACCCCCACGTGGCCATCGCCATTCCAACGGGCATGGGCGTGGCCCGCAACGCCATCGTGGTCAAGGCGGGGCAGGCCGTCATCGCCATCGACGGCAGCTACGGCACGCTGTCGGAAATCGGCATCGCCCTGGCCGAGGGCATCCCGGTCGTTGGCCTGGACACCTGGGGTCTCATGCAGAACGGCCAGCCGCACAACGGCTTCATCGCAGCCAGCGACCCTGTGGACGCGGTGGAGAAGGCGGTGAAGCTGGCGAAGGACAACCACAACCGGCCATTCAACCACTGGAGGAACCGGTGAGCACTATCACACGAATCAAGGCGCGGGAAATCCTGGACTCGCGGGGCAACCCCACCGTGGAGGTTGAGGTGCGCCTGCGGGACGGCAGCCTTGGACGGGCGGCGGTGCCGTCCGGGGCCAGCACCGGCAAGCACGAGGCGGTGGAGCTACGCGACGGCGACGCCAGGCGCTACGGCGGCAAGGGCGTGCTGAAGGCCGTCGCCAACGTCCACAAGGTCATCGCGCCCGCCCTCATCGGCGTCTCGGCCCTCGATCAGGCGAAGATTGACGAACGATTGCTGAAGCTGGACGGCACGCCCAACGAGTCGAAGCTGGGGGCCAACGCCATCCTGGGTGTGTCGCTGGCGGTGGCCCACGCCGCCGCCGCGCACCGGGGCGAGCCGCTCTACCGGTACCTGGGCGGGAAAAACGCCACCATGCTGCCGGTGCCCATGTTCAACATCCTCAACGGCGGCAAGCACGCGGCGAGCGCAACCGACTTCCAGGAGTTCATGGTGCTGCCGGTGGGAGCGAAGAGCTTCGCCCGCGCCCTCCAGATGGGGGCCGAAATCTATCACGCTTTGAAAAAGGTCCTGGCCCAGCGGGGTCTCAGCACCAATGTAGGCGATGAGGGTGGCTATGCGCCCACCCTCAAGGCCAACAAGGATGCCCTGGAGGCGCTCATCGCCGCTATCGAGGCGGCCGGCTACAAGCCCGGCAAGGACTGCTACCTGGGCATCGACGCCGCTTCCACCGAGATGTGCGAAAAAGGGACATACCGGTTCGAGCGCGAAGGGAAGAGGCTGACCAGCGCCGCCATGGCGGATTACCTCGCCAAGCTGGCCTCCGCCTACCCGGTGCTGAGCATCGAGGACGGCTTGGCGGTGGTCGACTGGGGCGGCTGGAAGGCGCTGACGAAGAAGCTCGGCGACCGGGTGCAGATCGTCGGCGACGACCTCTATGTGACGAACCCGAAGCGCCTGGCACGCGGCATCAAGGAGAAGGCCAG
>JACPQI010000034.1 GCA_016190545.1 Chloroflexota bacterium | reverse complement strand
GCCAACGAGCGACACCACGGGAATGCCTTGCTTCTTGCGTTGCCGTCGGTACTGGGCCCGGTGCGTCCGCACCTCTTCGAGTTGCTCCTTGAGCTTGGAGATGCGTTCCCGCACCAGGCGGCGGTCCGTCTCCAACTGCTGCTCACCCGGCCCGCGCGTGCCGATGCCGCCGCCGAGCCGCTCCAGGTGCGCCCACTGTCCAGCGAGACGCGGAAGCAGGTATTGAAGCTGGGCCAACTCGACCTGCAAGCGGCCTTCGCGGGTGCGGGCGGCCCGAGCGAAGATATCGAGAATAAGCGCCGTCCGGTCGATGACCTTGACCTTCAGCGCCTGCTCCAGCCGCTTCTGCTGGGAGGGCGACAACTCGTCATCGAAGAGGACGATGGTGTAGTTGACGCTGGACTTGAGGCTGACCAGCTCTTGCAGCTTGCCCTGGCCAAGGTAGGTGTGGACGGGGTTGTCCAGCCGCTGCTTGACAACGCCCACCACCTGGGCGCCGGCGGTGCGGGCCAGGAGCGCCAGCTCCTCCAGGGAGTCATCCAGGCCCAGCTTGCCGCTCCGGCCCCCTTTGAGCGCCACGCCCACAAGGACCGCTCGCTCCGGCTCAGGGCGGGTGCGGTACAGCGGCTTTGAGATGGCCTAGCTCCTTGGGCGTAGGGACTCGATGGCCTCTCGACCCGACTTCATGAGGCGCTGCACACCTTCATCGAACTTGGTGTCGCTGAGGGTGAGGGAGAAGCGGATGTAACCTTCGCCAGCCTCGCCGTAGCCGCGGCCCGGGGTGACAACGATGTTGCCCTTCTCCAGCAGCTCACCGGCGAAGTCACCCGACTTTACGCCATGGGGAAGGCGCGCCCACACGTAGAGGCTGGCCTTGGGCGGCGTCACGTGCAGCCCGGTCTTCCGCAGCCCCTCGCACAGCAGGTCGCGGCGGCGCTGGTAGATACGGTTGTGCTCCCCGATGCAGGTTTGGGGCCCGTCCAGGGCGGCGATGGCAGCGAGCTGGATAGCTTGCGGTATGCCGGAGTCGAGGTTGGACTTGACCCTCATGAGGGCGTTGATGAGCGTGGCGTTGCCCACGGCCATGCCAATGCGCCAGCCCGTCATGTTGTAACTCTTGGACCAGGAGTGAAACTCGATGCCCACGTCCCGCGCGCCTTTGGCCTGGAGGAAGCTCACCGGCTTGTATCCGTCATAGGCCACTTCGGTGTAGGGGCCGTCGTGGCACACCGCTATGTCATACTTTTTGGCGAAGGCCACCACTTGGTCGAAGAAGTCCAGCCCGGCGATGGCGCCCGTGGGGTTGTTCGGGTAGTTGATCCACAGCACTTTGGCCTTCCTGGCGACTTGCGCCGGAATAGCGTCCAGGTCCGGCAGGAAGCCGTTCTCTTCGGTCAGGGGCATGAAGTAGGAGTCGCCGCCGGCGAACATGGTGCCGATGGAGTAGACCGGGTAGCCCGGGTCCGGGACCAGGGCCACATCTCCGGGGTCGATGAAGCAGAGGGCCATGTGGCCGATGCCTTCTTTCGAGCCGATGAGGGGCAGCACCTCTTTGTCAGGGTCGAAGGTGAGGCCGAAGCGCTTCTGGTACCAGCGGGCGACGGCCTGCCGTACCTCCGGCAGCCCCTCCGACTCCGGGTAGCGATGGTTGGCCGGGTCTTTGGCCGCCTCGGTGAGCCGGTCGATGACGTGCGTGGGCGTCGGCAGGTCGGGGTCGCCGATGCCAAAGGAGATCACGTCTATGCCTTTGGCCCGCTTCTGGGCGATCTTCTTGCTGATTTCAACAAACAGGTAGGGCGGCAGTTTTTCAATCCGTTGGGCCAGTCGCACTGGGTCTCCCCTATGAAGAAATTCCTATCGTGCGCATTATAGCAAAGGGAATGGGGCGCATAGCCGCCGTCTGGGGAGGGCGCACGACCGTGCGCCCCTATCGCCGAGCAGCAAGCTCTCTGGCCAGTCGCTGTCGGGCCTTCTCGCGTATCCAGGAGAAGCCGTCCGGGCGGCCCTTGGGGTCGAGCCCACGCATCACCAGGAGTACGCGGTCCACGTCGCTTTGCTCGAAGCGGTCGCCTGCCGCGATGTGCCGCGCCTTATGGAGCACTACCTCTACCTTCACCCAGGCCCACGGCAGGAACAACGCCATCCGTGCTGCGGCGATGGCGATGAGGATGACCACGAGGATGATGGTGCCGAGGATGGTGAAGGGAGAGAAGATGAAGTAGTAGATATCCCAAAACGGGTGACGGACGGTGGGCGCCTTTTGCTGCTCAGCCATACGGTGTCCAAGCCTAGCATGCGCTGGCCCCGGTGGCAAGCGGCTTGCTAGAATAAAAGGCAAGACCTCTGTGGAGGGCAACGATGGCCGTCTCTTATAGCGTCGAGATCCAGTACTGTGTGCCTTGAGACTACGTGCCCCAGGCGGTCGGCCTGGCCAAGCGGCTCCTCAGCGAGCTCCAGCCTCACGTCTCCGTTCTCCTCACGCCGACGAGCGGCGGGCGCTTTGAAGTGCTGCTCAACGGCAAGCTCATCTTCTCAAAGCACCGGACGGGCCGGTTCCCCAAGGAAGACGAGATTCTTCAGGCTATTCAGAGGCCGCAGGCCACGTAGGGCCTAGCGGCCTTTCCATACGGGCTTGCGCTTTTCGGCGAAGGCCCGAGGCCCTTCAACGGCGTCTTCGCTCTCGTAGACTTTGCGATAGATGGCGCGGGCCTG
>JACPQI010000033.1 GCA_016190545.1 Chloroflexota bacterium | reverse complement strand
TGGCGCTGCTGAAGCAGGCCGGCCTGCAGGTCTTCGAAATTCCGGGCACTACCATCGCCTCCTCCATGATCCCCGGCAAGAATAATCCCAGGCTCTGGTCCCAGTCACCGATCAGCAACCTGAAGGTCCGGGAGGCCATGCTGCTTGCCATCAACCGGCAGGAGATAGCAGACACCATCATGGGCGGATTTGCCAAAGTGGCGGTCCGTCACGCCATCGACCCCAGCGGCGAGGGGTTCGATCCGGCCTGGCGGCCGGAGACCTTTGACCCTCAACGGGCCAAGCAACTCCTTAGTGAAGCTGGATATCCCAACGGGTTCGATCTGAGGGCGTACGTGTTCCCATACTCAGGCGCCGCCTGGTTCGTGCCGATCATGGAGGCCATGGCGGGATATTGGACCAGTATTGGCATCCCGGTCAAGCTCATACCCAGCGAACTCGGAACCATTTCCAGGCTGTACGCCCAGAGGCCACAAGGGACGGACATGGTGGGGACCACCTTCCTTCTCCCCTCCTTCGTGCGTCAGCAACCCCTGTCCGGACTGGAGGCGGTCTACGCGAGCACCAGCCAGGTCAATCTCATTCCTGCGCCAGAGGTTATGGACACCCTGCTGTTCAAGGCCCAGACTACGCTGGACGCCAGTGAGCGGGTCCGCCTCACCAAAGAGATAGTGAACCTAGCCCATGGGGAACGCTTAGCCCTCCCCATCGTGACGGCGGGGGCGCTGTACGGGGCGGCCAAAGACTTGGATGGCTGGAGGCCAATTCAAGGGCTCTCCATGATAGGAACGATTCTGGAGAACCTCAAGCCGAAGAGGTAGATGCGCCGCACTGCTGAAGATGAACTAGGCACCCCCGCAGGGGGACGCAGCTTTGGTTCACGCGCTAGCCGCCGCTATGGAGAATACTGCGGCGGCTAGCGCGTGCGGTGTCTTGCGTGAGCGGGAGAGCAGGCCACGGCCGTCCGAAGGCATACATGAGGAGTTAGGGGAGCAACCTTGACGGTACATACCAGTCTCCGCGGGAAAAGGGCACTGGTCACCGGTGCTGGCCGTAACTTGGGCAAAGCCATAGCGCTGGAACTGGCGCGGCGCGGCGCGGACACTGTCATCAATGTTGGCAGCAATCAGGAGGAGGCGGAGCGAGTTGCTACGGAAGCCCGTGCCTTCGGCGCCCGCTCCCTCGCCGTCGTCGCCGATGTTTCGCATCCTCAGCAAGTCAACGAGATGGTTGAGCAGGCCGCGCGGACTCTGGACGGCGTTGATATTCTGGTGAATAACGCCGCGATCCGACCAGGGCAGGCTCTCCTGGACATTACCGATGACGACTGGGACAGAGTAATCGGCGTAAATCTGAGCGGCGCCTTCTACTGCGCCCGCGCCGTGGCTCCCCTCATGATGCGACAGGGATTCGGGCGCATCATCAACATCTCCAGCATCGGCGCGTTCCGCGGCGACCCCATGCGGGTCCACGTGGTGGCCTGCAAGGCTGCCATTCTTGGTTTGACACGGTCGCTCACCCTGGCCCTTGCTCCTTACAATGTCAGCGTCAATACAGTTGCGCCCGGGTCGTTCCTCACCCAGAAGAAGTGGCGGCCCGAATGGTCGGCGGAGGAACGGATCAAGGACGTACCCCTTGGGCGGATAGGCGAGCCTGAAGAAGTGGCGGCACTTTGCGCCTTCCTGGCCTCCAACGAGGCGGCCTATATAACCGGCCAGACTATTCATATCAACGGTCAACGGCGGATGGTACTTTGGCTAGAGCCTTCCCATGCCTGTTTAAAGTTGAAGGGGCGAAAAAGAAGCTCTGAACAAACGAAGGTGAGAGAAAGCGCAAGGAGGTTGCTGACATGGCTGATCTGGCAGCATTGGAAAGAAGGTTGGCGGTCTTAGAGGACATCGAGGCTATCAAGAGGCTCAAGACGAAATACTGGCGGTGCGTTGACAACAAGCTGTGGGATGATCTGGACACCTGTTTCGCTGATGATGCCGTTGCTGATTACGGGGGCGTTGGTATATGTTTCAGAAGCAAGAAGGAGATCATGGACTATTTCAGGGAGCGAAGTCACGCCCGCTCGGAGTTGCTCATTGGCAACCATCACGGCCACAACCCCGAGATTGACAAGACCAGCGACACCACCGCGAAAGGCATATGGCGGCTCCATTTCTTCAGAGCTCAAAAGCAGACCAATAAGAGGACTTTGGAGTTTGCTTACTATCATGATGAATACGTCAAAGAACAAGGGCAGTGGAAGATAAAGACTACCAAAACAACCGCGACATTGAGAGATGATTTTGTGACGAAAGGCGAATAAGGTACGCTTTTGTTCTTGGACTCATGCCGAGTTCGTTCTCGCGGGAGACCAGGGGGCGCACGCCCCCTCTGGCGAAGCTGAGGGACCGGTGACCACGGCAACCGGCCCTGTCCAGGAGGAGTTAGGCCCCTTCTCCTCCCTTCGCTTCCCCGGGTTCCGCTATCTGTGGGCTGGGGCGATTTTTTCCAGCGTCGGCCAGTGGCTGCAACAGCTGTCGCTGGGATGGGTGGTCTATGACCTGACCGGGTCCGGAGCGCTGCTTGGCACCCTCAACAGCATGCGAGGCGTGACAACCCTGACGCTCGGCCTCTCCAGCGGCGTGGTCATCGACCGCGTCGACCGCAGAAAGCTGCTCCTGTGGATTCCTCTAGCGCTCCTCGTGTCAAGCTCCATCCTGGGGGGCCTTTTGCTCTTGGACCGGGTTCAGGTATGGCATCTCTTCGTCTTTATGGCTTTCTTTGGCCTTATGCAGGCCTTCGACCACCCGCTTCGCAATACCGTCATTTTCGACGTGGTCCCACGCTCCCATACCCCCAACGCCGTCACCTTGAACACCTCGTCCTTCACCTTTACTCGCGCCCTGGGGCCCAGCGTCGGTGGGTACCTTATCGCCTGGTTCGGCGCTGGCGGCACCTTCTTCGTCCAGGCATTCGCATATCTCATTGCGGCGGCCACTCGATTCCGCATCGCCCTGCCGCCCAAGCCTCAATCATCTCGGCGCAGCCTCATGAAGGACTTCCGGGAAGGGGCGGCCTACGTTGTGCGCGAACGTGTTACTAGGTCTTACATCCTCATAGGCTTAGTCGCCTATCTGCTGCTTATTCCTACCTTTAGCACCCTTTCGCCCATCTATGCGAAGGACGTTTTTGGACGGGGACCGGAAGCCCTAGGCTTCTTAATTGGAGCGGTTGGCGCCGGCGGGATCATTGGGGCCTTCTTTATGGCATCGCTGGGAAAGGTGGAACGCCGCGGCCTGCTTCAGCTTTGGTCACTACTGGCGTTTGCAATGAGTCTCATCGCCTTTTCTTACACCCCGTCCTTGTGGCTGGCCTTGCCCGCGCTCGCCTTGGCCGGCTTCACCGAAATGATTTTCCTTACGACTAACTCGGTGTTGGTCCAATTGAGCGTCCCCGACGAACTACGTGCCAGGGTCAGCAGCATCCTGGTCTTAAACAATGGGATACTACCCCTCGGAGCGCTGATTGCGGGATTCAGCGCCGACCATCTTGGAGCTCCAATGGTCACGCGGCTCACCGCAGGGATTGCAGCCATCATCGCTGTAGCTGTATTCTTCGGTTCGCCGACCGTCCGAAATACCCGGCTTAGCCAATTGATAGCGTCAGGGCCGCATGCTGCGCCTGTTCGGAGCGGCATGCCCCAAGAAGGGTCTCGACAAGGTACACTGGCGGCAGGGAGCGTAGTTGCAGGGACGGAAAAGCCGTGAAGTTCGGCGTCAAGCTTCCAAATATCAGCGCGCTGCCTGTTCACCAGGCGCGCGAGAACATCTTGCGGCTCGCTCAGTCGGCTGACCAGCTCGGCTTTCACTCGGTGTGGGTGTCTGACCACGTTGCCGTGCCGACAAGCCGTCGTTCCCCCTATCCATACACGGCGGATGGACGCTCCCCCTACGGGCCGGATGAGGCCTACTGGGAGTGTTTGACTGTCCTGGCCTCCATCGCCGCCGTCACACAGCGAGTCCGGCTTGGCACGGGCGTGCTCGTCCTTCCCCTGCGTCATCCCATCTATGCCGCCAAGGTCCTGGCCACCCTTGACTGCCTCTCCAACGGGCGAGTCATTGTGGGGGCTGGGGTAGGTTGGCTGCGGGAAGAGATGGAGATCTTGGGTGCGCCTACCTGGGAACACAGAGGCAGTCTCGCCGACGAGTGTATCCGGGCCTTTAAGGAGTTATGGACCCAGGACAGGCCGCAGTTTGAGGGAAGGTGGAGCCAGTTTTCCGGGTTCACTTTCCTGCCCAAGCCGGTGCAGCAGCCTCATCCACCCATTTGGGTCGGCGGCGGCAGCGAGGCCGCCCTCCGGCGAGTGGTCCGCTTGGGCGATGGCTGGTACGCGGGCGGCGGCTCACCCCGGTGGGTGAGCGGATGTGCTGAGCAACTCAGGCAACTCTGCCAGCGGTATGAGCGCCCCTTTGAGGATCTCGCTCTCTGCGGCAGCGTCGACATCATCGTGGACAAAGGCAGGAAAGGCGGGGGAGAGGCAGAGAAGATGCGGCGTGAAAAAGGCGTGGGACTGGCGCTGCGTGGCAACCCCGACCAGCTTGCCGTGTCCCTCGGCCGCTACCGTGAGGCCGGGCTGTCCCACCTGTGTGTGCAATGCGCTACGGCGGATGGCGCCCCAGGGCTGGAGGGCGCCGTGCGCGCCATGGAGACGGTAGCCAAGAAGGTCATCCCCCAGGTAGGATGAGCCGTCGCAGCGTCGCTCTTGACAGCAATCGGACAATAGGGACGAAGGAGTGATGCGTATGGGTGCAGAGCCTATCGTGACCGACGAAGCCCGCGCCATGATCGGAGCGGAAAGCGAGCTCTCTACTGGCTACCAAGTGACGGAGCATGAGATTCGTCGCTACGCCTACGCTGTCGACGACCTCAATCCCCTCTGGACGTCACCAGAGTACGCCCAGAAGACACGGTACAGCGGAATCATCGCCCCGCCCCTGTTTTACACCGTCCCATTCCCGCTAGACCAGCCTTTGTCCGAACTCCTGGAGGACGGCAGACCGAAAACCGAGCCTGGCAGACTGATCCCACCCTTGCGGGCCACCCAGGGCATGGCGGGGGGACTGGAAGTGGAGTTCTTCCAGCCCATTCGTCCCGGCGATACGCTTACAGTCAAGGCCCGCTTGGTCGATATTCAAGAGCGCGAAGGCCGCAGCGGGCAGATGGCCTTTGTCATCACCGAACGGACCTATACTAACCAGCGCGGCGAGACCGTCGTGGTCGCGCGGTCCACCGACATCGCACGCTAGCGGCCCGCCGCCGACTTCTCACTAGAGGGGTCATGGTCAACACAAAACGACAGCTTTACTATGAGGATGTCCAGGAGGGCATGGCGGTCCCTTCGCTGGTCAAGCGCCCTACCCATGTCCAACTGTTCCTCTTCAGCGCCGTCAAGCACAATCCGCATCGCATTCACTACGACCAGGCATATGCCCGCTCCGAGGGCCATCCTGATGTGTTAGTCACCGGCACCATCCATGGGGCCTTCCTGACCCAGATGCTCACAGACTGGATTGGCGACAACGGTTTTTTGAAAAAGCTGTCCTATTCCAACAGGGGAAAAGCAGTCCCCGGCGATGTGCTGACCTGTGAGGGCCGGGTGACGAAAAGGTACGAGTCAGAAGGCAGGTGCTACGTCGAGTGTGAGATATGGGAGCACAATCAGCGAGACGAACCACTGTGCCGTGGGTCGGCGCTGGTAGTCTTGCCCAAGAGGGCGCCAGCCTAGAGGCCACCGCCGGGTCAGCAGCTTGGAAAGGACAAGAAGTGGGGAAACAATACGGACGCAGGTCGGAGAAATCTCGGAGTGGATCGCGGAATGGCGTCTGATACGCGCCCTCTAAGCGGCCTGAGGGTAGTCGCCTTGGAGAACTCCTATGCCGGGCCTTCCTGCACCCGGTACCTGGCGGAATTCGGCGCGGAGGTTATCCGGGTCGAGTCGCGCCGGAACCCGGACCAGAACCGTACCCTCGGCTCTCCCTGGTTGCCCAAGGACAAGTACGGCCTTGAAGTGTGGATGGACAGCGGTCCGGGCCTGACCGAATTCAGCTCAGGAAAAATGAGCATCGGCGTCGACTTAAAGACGCCGGAGGGCATGGATGTCCTCGCCCGTCTGCTGCCGCTGGCCGACGTGTTCCTCACCAATATCTCGGCCCCGGCAGTCGCGTCGCTCAAGCTCAACTACGAGGCCGTCCGTTCGCTAAAGGCAGACATCATCTACGTGGCTGTCACTGGCTTTGGCCTCACACCTGGCCCCTACTATGACTTCCTGGCCCTGGGCACGAATCAAGCGGCCTTGGCCGGGCTGGATGAGCTTACAGGCTGGCCTGACCGGCCACCGTCCGGCATCCCCTTCGCCTATGCTGACTACATCAATGGTCTATATCCGCTCGTGGCGATTCTGGCGGCGCTTGACTGGCGAGACCGTACCGGCGAAGGGCAATGTATCGATCTGTCCCAGTTCGAGTCCACCGTCGCGTTGCTAGGGCCGCACCTGCTGGACTACCAGACCAGCGGTCACAGCGCCGGGCGGATGGGGAACCGGTTGCCTTGGGCTGCCCCTCAAGGCGTCTATCCCTGCCGTGGGAACGACCGTTGGGTGGCCATCAGCGTGTCCACCGATGCGGAGTGGCTGGCCCTGTGCCGAGTGGCGCAACACGCGGAATGGGTGGAAGATAGCCGTTTCGCCTCGGCCTCGGCCAGACTATCGAACCACGACGCCTTGGACGAGGCCATCACAGGCTGGTCACGTCAGCACACAGATACCGAGATTGCGGAGTGGCTGCAAACGGCGGGAGTCGCCGCCATGCCGGTCCTCGATATCCCACGACTCGCCATCGACCCCCACCTGCTCGCTCGGGACTTCTGGCTTCTGGCTGACCACACCCGCTACGGCAAAGACCTGGCGACCGGGAACCCTATCCGTTTGCAGGCTACACCTGGCTACCCAGACCGGGCAGGCCCCTCACTGGGGCAGGACAACAAGGCCATTGTCGGAGACCTCTGCGGGCTATCGTCGCAAGACATGCAGGCCCTCGTCGATAAAGGCGCTGTCTTCCCCATGGCCGCACCAAACGTCAAGCTGGAACGGCCTTACCTCCAATGGGTCAGGCACTTCATGCCGGACCTGCCGTGGCCCGACCCGCAATCGGCGATGTAGAGTTGCACATGAACAGGGAAAGCGACAACGCTGCGGGCCCCCTGGTGGGCTATCGCGTAATCGACCTGGCGGATGAGTCGGGGACCTACGGGACCAAAATCCTGGCTGATCTGGGCGCAGACGTCCTAAAGGTCGAGCCGCCCGGCGGCCATCGGACTCGTCGCCTGCCTCCCTTTTTTCGCGACCAGTCTGGCGCTGAACACAGCCTCTTCTTTGCGTATATGGAGACGAACAAGCGGAGCGTAACCCTCGACCTAGACACCCGCGCCGGTCAAGGGCTGCTTCGCCATTTGGTGAATACGGCGGACGTAGTCTTCGAGACCTCCCCTTACGGCTACCTGACGGAGCGCGGCATCGGGTACGAGGCGATGAGTCGTGAGAACGAGAAGCTGGTGTGGACTGCGATAACAGCTTTCGGGCAGACTGGGCCTCGGCGCCACTGGAAAGGGTCGGACCTGGTGGCCTGGGCAGCCTCCGGCGCTTTGTGGGCGATAGGAGAGCCGGACCGGGCGCCGGTGGTTCCTGGCTCCGGGCTGGGTCTTGCTTACGCCATGGCCGCCGTGGCGGCGGCCTCCGGCACGCTGCTGGCCCTGCGCGCCCGCCAGCGCTGGGGCCGAGGGCAAGTGGTGGATATCTCGTTGCAGGAGGCGATGGTCGCTGGCACCCGTGGAAAAGGAGTGCCGACTTTCCTCGACAGCCTTGTTCAGCCAGTCCGGCTGAGCACCTGGCGGGGTGGGCGCTCGGTGCCCAGTGGGATGTTCCCGTGTCAAGATGGGTATGTATCGGTGTTCGCCTCACAGGCAAACCACTGGAGGGCGATGGCCGCCTGGATTCACGAGCGGCTTGGCATCGATGCGGCGCTTGACCCCATCTTTCACACCAATGATGACCGGGCCCAAGCCCGCGAACTTGTGGAGGAATGGGTCGAGGACCTGACCCGGCTCTATCCGATGCAAACCCTGTTCCTAGAGGGCCAGCGGCGCGGTATCCCCATCGCGCCAATCAATCCGGTGTCTACCATAAGCCAGGACCCTCACCTCCAGGCCAGGGACTACTGGGCTGAGGTCTCGCACCCGGTCCTAGGGACGATGCGGCTTGCCGGCGCACCCTATCGCCTCTCCAGGACCCCGTGGCGTACGGGCCGGGCGCCGCTGCTAGGCGAACACAACGATCAAGTCTATGGCAGAGAGCTTGGGCTGACGGCGTCGGCCCTGGACGCGCTCCGCGCCGAGGGGGCGATTTGAAGCATCACCTGGAATTTCGCCCGGTCGCGTGATTGGTCAGGAGGCTGGTCAGGTGGAAGACCTTGCGAGCCTGAAGAACAAAGCGTCCATCATCGGGATAGGCGAACTGGCTCCTACCCGACTCCCAGACGAGCGCGGCTCATTGCGGCTGATGACGGAAGCCGCGAAGGAGGCGATCCACGACGCCGGAATTGATAGGGCCGAGGTGGACGGCCTGCTGGTCTACCCTCCGCTCGCTTATAGCGGACACATATTGTTCCCCACGCTGGTGGCTGAGCACCTGCACCTTCGGCCTCGCTATGCCAACGTGGTCCACCTGGGCGGCGCCAGCGCAGCGGGCATGGTATGGCGAGCGGCGGCAGCCATCGCCACAGGCATGTGCCGCACTGTCCTCTGCCTCACCGGCGAAGCCGGTGAGGTGCGGCGGTCTCACCAAGGGGGAGTAGCGCCGAGGCCTTCCGAAGGTGAGTTTGAGATCTCTTATGGCCCCTTGGCCCCCACGCACGCCTATGCTCTCATCGCCCAGCGTCATATGCATGAGTACGGCACCACCAGCCGACAATTGGCCAAGGTCGCTGTTGACCAGCGCTTCAATGCCTGCGCCAACCCAATGGCTTTCTTTCACGGCCAGCCCGTCACCATTGAGGACGTGCTCAACTCGCGGCTGGTATGCGACCCGCTCCACCTGCTGGACATCGTCCGGCCCTGCGCCGGCGCCGCCGCGCTGGTCGTTACCTCGGATTCTTTAGCTAAACGGGCAAAGTGTCCGGTATCGCTGCTCGGAGCGGCGGAAGCAGTTTCTCACACCCTTATCACCCACGCTCCCAGTCTGACCACCACGGCCATAGCGGACACCTCAGCCAGGGCCTTCGCCATGGCAGGGGTCACTCCCCAAGATATTGACCTCGCGAGCATTTACGATTGCTACACCATCATGGTGCCATTGACCCTGGAGGACGCCGGTTTCTGTCCCAAAGGCCAGGGTGGGCCTTTCGTTGAAGAGCATGACATCACGTACAAGGGAGACTTTCCGGTGAACACCCACGGTGGCCAACTTTCCTTCGGACAGCCAGCGGTTGCCGGCGGGATGTCGCACATCACCGAGGCCGTCCGTCAACTGCGTGGTGAGGCTGGCCAGAGGCAGCTAAGAAAGTGCGAGGTGGTCTTTGTCAACGGCAACGGAGGAGTCATAGGCGAGGAATGTTCTCTCATTCTCGGTCGATAGCCAGCGGTAGGCATAGGCCATCCCGCTATCAGGCGCGGCTAGTCGCTGCGTCTGTCAAGATGGAAAGGGGCGCATGATGGAGGGGACCACGAAGCCCCTGCCAAAGCCTACCCCCCTTTCAGAGCCCTACTGGCGGGCGGCCCGCGAGCACAGATTAGTCGCGCCACGGTGCCGCGACTGCGGTCAGTTGTTCTACCCCGGCCGCCTTTGTCCGCGCTGTCTCGGCGACTCCTTTGAGTGGCCCACCTTGAGCGGGAGAGGCATTGTTTACTCCTACACCGTCATACGGCAAGCGGCCCACCCGGCGTTTCAGCCTGAGGTGCCGTACGTGTTTGCCATTATCGAATTGGAAGAGGGGCTGCGCATCGCCAGCAACGTCGTAGGCTGTCGGCCTGAGGATGTGCGCATCGGAATGGAGGTGGAGGTGGTCTTCGAGGGCATTACCCCAGACGTTACACTTCCCGGGTTCCGTCCGGTCACGGCCTAGAAACCCCCTTTGGGCATCCTCACATGGCCCGCTAGTACAGGTGTTGCCCAGGGCCGGTTTCCATCCTCTGAAGCTCGGCGGCGATGCGTTCGTTGTGATAGGTGGCGTCACCATAGGCCGCAGCCCCACCGATAGCTCGGCGGGTGTACAGTTGCAGGTCGTAGTCGGCGAAGTACCCGACGCCGCCGTGGACCCTGTGCGCCAGCTCGACCACATTCAGCGCGGTGCTGCTGGCTTTCGACTTGGCCATCGCGACCTCCTTGGTTGCTGGAACCCCTCGCTCCAGACACCAAGCCGCCTGATAGGCCAGCCTCCGCGAGAGCTCGATGTCGCGGTACATATTGGCGAAGTGATGGTGTACGGCCTGAAAGCTGCCGATGGGTTTCCCGAACTGAATGCGGACCTTGGCGTAGGCCAGGGTCAGGTCGAGCGACGCCTGACAGCCGCCGACTAATTCGGCTGCCTTCAAGACCGCAGCCTTATCTAAGACGCGTCGCAGGAGCGCCCACCCCCTATGCAAGGTACCGACCAGGCTGTCTGGCCCGATAACTACCCCCTTCAGCTTGACTTCGAACAGCTTGTCCCCCGCCGTCGTCACCAGCGGAGTGCGCGCTATGGCCGGGTCGGCTGCGTCCATCAGGAAAAGTGAGATTCCATCCACATCTTCGCTCGTCCTGGCAGCTACTATCAGGGCCTGGGCGACGTGTGCGTTGGGCACGCCCAGCTTTACGCCATTGAGGATGAACCCGCCCCGTGAGGGCTGAGCCGTCAGCGAAATCCCTATGGGCTCCCACCGCCAGTCGGGCTCGGTGAGCGCCAGGCTCACGTGCAACTCCCCCCTTGCAATAGCGGGGAGGTACCGCTGTTTCTGGGCGGCGCTCCCAGCTTCCAGGAGGAGAAGCCCGCTCTCGATCACTGATGAGAAGAAGGGGCTGGGCAGGGCAGCGTGTCCGAACTCTTCAACTATCAGCGTGGCGTCGCGGAAGCAGCCCTCAGCGGCCCCCCCATATTCCGCTGGAAAGAGCATACCGAGCCAGCCCAGACGGCCCATCTCTCGCCATAGGGGTTCGTGATAGCCGCGTTCGTCCGACTCCATGGCGCGGACTAAAGACGAAGGGCACTCCTTCCGCAAGAAGGTACGCGCCGTCTCCTTCAACATTTTTTGCTGTTCGCTCAATGGCAGTTCCATAGCCTCTCTCGCAGGAACGTCGACCGTGGGGTGCATCCGTAGCTGCTTCTAACGGGGCAGCCCCAGCGCCCGGATGGCGATGATGTTCCGGGTGATGTCCAGCCCCCCCGCCGCGAACGTGGACCTAAGGTAGTCTTTGTACTCCTGCTCCACCTGGCCGTCGTCGAAGGCCCAAGCCGAGCCTTTCCTGAGCTGGGCATACGGCCCCAGCAGCTCAATCCCAAGGCGCGCCACCTTACGCTGGGTCTCCTTTTTCACCAGCATCAACAGATTGGCCTCATTCTCGGCCCCCAGGCCCGCCGAGTAGAGTTCACCGACCTGGTACGCCAGCAGCCGGATCGCTTCCACCTCTATGGCGGCGTCGGCGAGCTTCTGTCGAACGATGGGGTCATCAAACAGCGGGCGCCCCTCACGTGTGGCGTGTTGGCAGTACCTGAGCAAGCGATCGAAGGAGCGCAGGACCTGGCCGGGGCTGGCGATGCCTGCGCGTTCCTGCTCGATAGCCTGCATGAGGAGCTTCCAGCCGCCGTTAAGCTCGCCTACCAGCCGCGTCGCAGGCACCGGCACATTATCGAACACCACCGCTGGGTGGTACCACCCGGAGATGGTCCTATGCCGCTTGACAGTGATGCCGGGGGACTTCATGTCGACGATGAAGAGCGATATCCCCTTGTGTTTGGCGACGTTGAGGTCTGTCCTGGCTGCCACCCAGCCGTAGTTCGCAAAGTCCGCATAGCTGGAAAAGAGCTTCTCGCCCGTAAGGACAAAGCCGCTGCTGGTGGCTGTCGCACGAGTCTGGAGGTTCGCCAGATCGGAACCGGCTTGCGGCTCGCTGTAACCCAGGAAAAAGTGAACGTCGCCGCTCTTGAGCTTGGGCAAAAAAAATCGCTTCTGCTCGTCGGTTCCCATGGCCATGAGCACTCGTGGGATAAAAGTGAGGCCGGGCAGCAGCGGAAGTCCGTGGTATTCAAGCTCTTCGGCCAGGATGAAGTCCTGGATGACCGACGCAGCTTTGCCGCCGTGCTCCCTCGGCCAACTAGTCCCAATGAGTCCGGCCTCACCCAGTTTCTTCACGATTCGCCTGATAAACGCCGTGGAAAAGCCCCCCATCTGGTCAACGTCTTCATAACCCTTGACCGCTTTGGGAGACAGTTCCCGGGAGAAAAAGTCGCACAGCGTGCGGCGGTACCGCTCTTCATCGTCGCTGAAACCGAATCTCATGTCTCGTCCTTCTTCGGGTAGGCCATGATCCTGCGTTCAGGGCCCTTGGCTGGTGGCCTCAAGGATAATGTCAGTGCCTGCTGACAGTCAAGCGGAAAACACGGCTCCCGGACGAGGCGGACTGTGGACAGAGTCGGCGGAGCAGTGCTAGAATCTGCCCAACTCAGGGGGAGGGGTCTTATGGGCGACAGCACCGATATGGCGGCTCGCCTTGCTGCTCTGGAGGATGAACAAGGCATCCTGCGCACCTTTTATCAATACGGCCAAGCAGCCGACTACGGCCTGGACGACCAGTACGTTGACTGCTTCACCGAGGACGCTGTTCTGGAGCATCGCCGGCGGGCTGGCATGCGTCCCTCTGAGCGCATTCAAGGGTATGCGGCCCTAGCGGCGAACGCTGCGAGCCACACCAGGCCTCCGAACGCCTATCACAAGTACCTTGTCATGGAGCCGCTCATTACCCTCAACGGCGATGAGGCAACGGTGGAGAGCTATTTCGCCCGCCTGAACGATGGACCTCAGGGGCCGTTTATCTGGGCGTTTGGCCGTTACCGGGACCGCATGGTGAAGTGCAAGGACGGTAAGTGGCGGTTCAAGGAACGCATCATCGAAGTCGAAGGGCGGGCGAAAACATGAGAGCCGCCTGAGGACTGCGCTGTCGAGAGCATTCTTGAGCGCACCCTGTCACAGGGATGGCCGCTGCTCATGCCACGGTGTGGCCCGCTCATAGGCGTACGCGACCTGTGCAGGACGGAGGACTCGTCGAAGGCCCTCCCCGCTATCTGGAGGCCGATGGGCAGCCCCGTGGCG
>JACPQI010000003.1 GCA_016190545.1 Chloroflexota bacterium | reverse complement strand
GCCGGGGACATCACCGGCCTCTCCGCACGGGGCGGGCGCATCTTCGTCCGTGACGATGTGGGCTATCGCACCGGGATTCACTTGAAGCAGTACGGCGACCAGCGCCCGGCCCTGGTGGTGGGCGGCACCGCCCAGGACTTCCTGGGCGAATACATGGCGGGAGGCATCCTGGTAGTCCTGGGCCTCACCCTGAAGCGGGGCGAGACGCACCGGGCCAGGTTCATCGGCACGGGAATGCACGGCGGGGCCATCTTCCTGCGCGGGAAGGTGGAGGAGTTCCAGCTTGGCAAAGAGGTGGGCGTGGCCCAGCCGGACGAGAACGACCGCAAGCTCCTGCACGAGCTGGTGGGCGAGTTCTGTTCGCACTTCTCGATAGACCCGAAAGAGGTGCTGGCCCAACCCTTCCTCAAGCTCTACCCCCGCTACCTGCGCCCCTACGGCCCGCTCTACGCGCCGACGCACCGGGGCGCCCAGGGAATAGTCACCGAATGGAAGCTGCCATCCTGACAAGAGCTGTCGCGCCTTGTGGAGGTGTGTGATGCCACACCGCGTCATGGTCCCCCTGGACGGCACAGCGTCCGCCGAGACGGCCCTCTCCTTTCTGGAGGACTGGCCGGACCGGTCGGAGCTGGACGTGCTGCTCGTCGCCGTCTGGCAGGCCACCGAGCAAGTCCTGGGCGGCGACCACGTGCAGCGGACCGCCGCGCACCGGGTCGTCTCCTGTGTGAGCCACCACCTTCATAGCTATGTTTCCTGCATCGAAGAGCGGCTGCGGTCGCGCGGGATCAGGACGCGCAGCCTGCTCCTGCCCGGCCACCCCTCCCACCACCTGATGGAGGTGGCGCGGCAGGAGGCCGTGGACATCATCCTGGCTGGTCCTCGTGGACTTGCGGCCATGCAGTGCCACCAGCAGCCGCGGCCCCTCTGGTGCGACGGCCCTTGCCCCATACCGGCGTAGGGAGCGCGGGCAGGTCTGGGAACTCATCTAATACGATACGACAGGCGGTCGAATCCCATTTGGCCCACCACCGCTAGCATTTATGACACTGTGCTTAGCTGAGTTACCTTCACCCAAGGGGTAAGGATATGAGCGATCAGAGACGGCAATCCCTGGGCGAATTCAGCAACCTCCGGCAAATGCTACGAACGTTAGCCAAGCAAGAGCTGGAGAGGAACCAACCCGAATATGTCGAGCGATTCCGCGAGGTACTGGAGGAAAGCGGAGACTTTAATAAAGCGACCGACCAGGCACGCCCCTTGATAGGCAAGGGGGTTCCTCAATGGTCAACGCTTCTAACTCTTGCACTTGACGTTGAACTGTCGCTGGACAAACTCAGACGGGCGCTAGAGTTACTGGGGACGCCTGTTCCCCAGCTACGTAGTGAGTGGAATGCTGGTGCCTGGGCGGAATACCATTTTGACCATTGGGTGTACCAGTCCCACGCCTGGCTTGAGCGTCTAGACAAGTTAGTCAAACGAGTTTGTCGTTCTCTTATCAAACCCCACTCCCGTCAATGGCAACAAGTTGAGAGGCGTCTGACAGGAGAGATTGCACAAATGGCGAACGGGATTGGCAAGATAAGGCATCCCTTGGCCCACGGGGGTGGCGGGGGCGTCACTGGGCCTCAGGAGGAAGGCCTCTGGGAGCCGAGTCTATTGATAGACGGCGATGTGGATATTGTATCTGCAGCTTACCAAAGCAAGGGGCAATTCCAAGAGAAATGGCACAAGATGCTTGTGGGAGTGACCGTGAAAGCTATAACTCGAAGCGAAGCGATCTTTAGGGAATTGAACCGACACATTGTGAGTTTTGGGGGCGAAGGCTCAAAGTAAAGACGATACAACTTTGGTTAGCTTCTTAGATGGAGTCCAAAGGTGCGCTGAGTTCTGTTTTCTGTATGCGACGCCTCGTCCGTCGAATCGCAAACCACTTACCACCAGTTGTCTCTGCCTGGGTACCTCGTCAGGCCGCAGAAAGCTTGAGCACTGTCCACGGAGACCCGCTCACCTCAGGCGCACTGCTTCATCAGGGCCTTGGTGACCTGGTAGTCCTCAACATCCTAGTGTCCTGAGTTACAAAAAGCTTGTATAATTAGGGGCGTGCGCTTCATCATACGACAGGAGGTGCTCATGCCCCGAGGTAGACCGTTGCCTCCCTTGGAGATCACCATGGAGGAACGAGAGACGCTGGGGCGCTGG
>JACPQI010000026.1 GCA_016190545.1 Chloroflexota bacterium | reverse complement strand
CTGGCTCTCGATGACGTCCGGGTAGAGAGTCCCCTGGGCTAGAAGATCCACTTTGCCCAGCTTGCCTGCCTCTTGCTCGAAGACCCGGATGAACTCCTCGCCCACGGTCTTGCGTTTCTCCTCTGGGTCGAGGACGCCCTTGAGCCGCGCCAGGAAGCGGTCGGCGGCGTCCACGTGGACCAGGTTCATTCTCATGTTGCGCTGCAAGGTGTTGCGGACCCGCTCCGACTCTTCGCGGCGCAGGAGGCCATTATCGACAAAGATACAGGTGAGCTGGTCGCCGACAGCCCGGTGGACGAGGGTGGCGACGACGGCGGAATCGACACCGCCGGAGAGAGCGCAGATGGCGTGGCCGTTCCTGATTTGCTCTCGGATGCGGTGGACCTGCTCAGCGATGAAGTTCCCGGCGGTCCAGGTGCCCTTGCAGCCGCAGATGTTGTACAGGAAGTTCTTGAGGATGGCCTTTCCGCTTGGGGTGTGGACGACCTCCGGGTGGAACTGGAGGCCGATGTAGCCTTGCGCATTGCCCATCGCGGCGATGGGCGAGTTGTCCGTGTAGGCGAGGACGCGGAAGCCGGCGGGCAACTCGGCCACCTTGTCGCCGTGGCTCATCCAGACCGGCATGGAGGGAGCCAGGCTGTTGAAGAGCGGGTCCTCCGGCTGGTTGCGGTGGAGGACGGCATGGCCGTACTCACGGGCGGCGCCGGGCTGCACCTTGCCGCCGAGCTGGTGGGCTAGGAGCTGCATGCCATAGCAGATGCCCAGGATGGGGAGCCTCGTCTCGTAGATGTAGGCCGGGGCCTGGGGCGCGCTCGGTTCGTAGACGCTGGCGGGGCCGCCGGAGAAGATGAAGCCCCTGGGGTTGAGGGACATCACCTTTTCAAGGGGCGCATCATGGGGGACAAGCTCGCAGTAGACGTTGAGTTCCCGCACACGGCGGGCGATGAGCATGCTGTACTGGGAGCCGAAGTCCAAGATGACGACGGACTCTTGCTTGAGTTCAGGCGCAGGAGGCGGAGGGACAGACTGGTAGCCGCGCTTCTCTTTGGCGATCTCCAGGTAGGTGGAGACCTCCACATCGCTGGTGGCGCTGACTCGCCTGCTTTCCGGCTTCTCCGGCTCCTGGACCACGGCGCTTCCCTTTCAACCAACTCGCGGCCTCGTATTGAGCGACATGGTACACCGGCGTTACAAGAGAGGCAAGAGCGAGTGGATCCCCGCCCATATATGATCATGCGTCACGGCGACCCTGGCTCCCTGAGGTTGGCTTGGCCTCAGGAGGCGGTGAAGCCACCGCTCCCGACAGGGCGGCTGGGACAGCGGTTGCTGCTGGTCGGCGCATGGCCATATGCACCGCCAGGGCAGCGAAGAGGAACATGCCGCCGGCAACGAGGAAGACGCCGCGGAAGCCCAGCAGCACGGCGAGGCCACCTCCCGCCATTGGCCCCACACCTGACGTCACGGCCTGCATGCTCTGGAAAAGGCCGAAGGCCGCGCTGGCCATAGCGGGAGACACGGCATGGCTGAGGAGGGCGACGGAGCTGGTCTGGAGGCCGCCAAGCGAGAGGGCTTGAAGCAGGGCCAGGGTCGCCAGTTGGGGCACGTTCTGGACGGCCGCCATAGAAACCATCAAAAGCCCCCCGATAACGTACGAGAAGATGAGCAGGCGTCGGATGCCCATTCTGGCGGTCATGTGCCCTGCAAGCAGGGCCGACAGCGCCGCCAGAAGCGCCGTCCCAAAGAACAGGCCGGCCACGACGAGTGTGACCGGCCCGCCGCTGACCATGAGGCTCTTGACGAAGGACGGCAGGACGGGTTGCATCATGGGACGGTTGAGGCCCAGCATGAGGATGACGAAGAAGGCCAGCAAGGCTCCCGGGCTTCGCAGGACCGCAGAGAGCGAATCGAACCCAAAACCCCGCTTGCCAGCCTGAGCCACCCTGAGGGCCGAGACGTCTTCCTTGATGATGACCAGAGTGACCAAGGCGCCGACAAACATCACCGCTGAAGCTGAAATGAACGCCCTCTCGAATCCCAGGACTTCTACGAGCACGCCGCCAAGGGCCGGCCCCAGGGCCAGTCCCAGCATGGTCGCGGCTTGTAGACTGCCGAAGGCCTGGGTCTGCTTTTCTTTGGGCGTGTAGGCGGCAATGAGGGCCATAGCCGCTACGGGCGCCCCGGCCATGACTCCCACCGAGAAACGGATGAGCACTATCTGCCACACCTCGCCTGCAAAGGCAAAAAGGAGGGTCGTAGCGGCGCCGCCAAAGGCCGACCGCACCAGCATGGCCTTCCTGCCATAGCGATCGCCGAGAACGCCCCAGATAGGGCCTGTGACGAAGGCCCCGAAGCCGCCCAGGCCATGGGCGATACCTGCCCAGAAAGCGGCTCTCTCGTCCGTCAGAGGAGCGATCTCTTGAAGGTAGAGAGGCAGGAATGGGCCGGTGAAGCTATACCCAGCAGTAAGGATGAAGACGGCTAGGAAAGCGGCAAGGTTATTCCGCTGCCACTGCTGATGGGCCAGTCGATTTATCAGCATATGCGCCAGCGTCCTGTACCCGCGCCAGCGCTGTGAAAAACCCGCGGGCGCGGTGGAAGTGGGCCCTGCTCACTGGATGAGCGGAGCGACAGCCTATCCGTCGTTGGACCTCCCGTCCAGAAGCTACACCGCTCCTGTAAGCAGGTCAAGTCAGGGGACATACCACGTGTGATGGCAGGATGGTATTTTAAGTACCACGCGGCTGTATAGAGACCAGCGGACGGTGCATGAAGACGCCCACCCAGGAAGACCCCGAATACTTCTTCATCCCCTACGAGGCGTTTGCTCCGCTACACTATGCAGCATGGATGAGCGGGGGATACAAGAAGGGGTACGCATCCTCAAGCGCGGGGGCATCGTGGCGTTTCCGACGGACACGGTGTACGGCTTGGGATGCGACGCTTTCAACGAGCAGGCGGTCAAGCGCATCTATGCGGTGAAGCGGCGACCCTCGACTCAGGGGGTGCCGGTGCACCTGGCGCGAGTCGAGCAGGTGTCGATAGTGGCGGTGGAGGTATCGGAAGCCGCGCGGCGGCTGATGGAGCGGTTCTGGCCTGGCGCGCTGACCATTGTGCTGAAGAAGTCGGCGAAGGTGCCGGACATCGTGACCGGCGGGCCCACGATAGCGGTGCGTGTCCCGGACCATCCTGCGCCGCGAGCGCTCACCGAAGGGCTGGGCTGGCCGATAGTGGGCACAAGCGCGAACGCGCATGGGCGGCCGTCGCCGGTGAGCGCCGAGGAGGTGGCGGCGCAGCTTAGGGACGTAGACCTCATCGTGCGCGGCGAGTGCTACCGAGGTGTGGAGTCGACGATCGTTGACTGCACGGGCGAGAAGGTGCGCGTGCTGCGCTGGGGAGCGATAGGCCAGAAAGACCTGGAGATCACAATAGGACCGCTTGGCGCTGCCTAGAGGCGCCGCGCATAGCATTTGAGTTCGCTGCCACGTCTACGGTACACTTGTAGCCGCGCCCTGCCCTTGAAGCGAACGACAGGAGGGAGATGTCATGCGCATCGCGCTGGGCTGCGACCACCAGGGGGTCG
>JACPQI010000025.1 GCA_016190545.1 Chloroflexota bacterium | reverse complement strand
GTGTCGCAACGATGTTGCGGAGCGAGTCGGCCAGCGCATCTTGTTGGGCTATCCGAGCAGGGTTAGCGCGGGGGCCTACGAGCAGCACCTGTTCACTGAAAACGGGAGATGCTTGACTCGCGATCTTCTCGTCTAGGAGGTCCGCTGCGTCCACTTCATTGTCAAGAATAGCGATTTCCGCCTCGCCGGAGCGGGTACGCTTGAGCAATTGATCGAAGGAGAGCCCTTCCATGCGCACCTTCACATTGTGCTCGTCTTGGAACGGGGGCAAGAGGTCGTCGAGAATGCCTGAACTGGTCAACTCAACGGGCGCGATGAGGGTAAGCGTTCGTTCTCGGAAGAGGGTCAGGACCAACACTAACACGGCGAGCAGCGCCAGGAGAATGAACACCTCTCGCACGCGGAACATCTTTAAGGTGCGCTGGATCACGGCTGGCTATTGCTCCTCTGGCGGCGCGGCTGTCTGACCGGTCTTGCTGGGGCGACGTTGCGACGCCCAGTCGGGCAGATGTCCCGGAGACAGCACCGGTCGCAGCGGGGCTCCTTTCGGCAGGCCTCCTTGCCCAGTCGCACAAAGAGCGCGTGGTATTCGTTGAACATGTGCCGGTCCCTCGGCAACCGACCTTCAAAAAAGCGCTGCCACTTTTCATACCGGTTACTCGCCATATGCAGGCCGAGGCGCCGCCCGATGCGGCGAGTATAGGCATCAATGACGAAGCTGGGCCTGCCCGCCGCGTACAGCACAATGGAGTCTGCCGTCTCCTCGCCGATGCCGTAAATGCCCAAAAGCTCCCGCCGCAACATTGCCGCATCCCGGCCCAGCAAAGCTCCCAGGTCGTCGTCGTAGCGGTCGCCCAAATAGTGTGCGAATGCCTTCAGCTTGGAGGCCTTCGAGTTGTAATAGCCGGAGGAGCGAACGTGGCGCGCCAGTTCGGCGTGAGAGACCTCCCGCAGAGCCGCAGGGTTGAGCAAGCCCGCCGTTTTCAGGTTGGCGATGGCCTTTTCCACGTTGGACCACGCCGCCGATTGGGTCAGGATAGCCCCGACGATAACCTCGAACGGGGAGTCGCCGGGCCACCAGTGCTGGGGCCCATAGCGGGCGAGGAGACGCTCATAGACTTCGAGAAGCCGCTCAGACGCTCCGCCTCCCTGCGAAGAAGCGGACGGCTGGGCAGGCGCTGCTACCGGCCCCGGATGCGACATGAGAGAGATTATATCCCCAGGTCACAACCGCACTGGCACGGACGAGGCGATGGCAATCTGCCGAGGAGTGACGCGGCAGCGATAGGCGTATACCTCCACGCCGGACACCGCGGCGCGTCTGAGCGCCTCGGCAAAAAGGGGGTCCATCCGCTCGTGGGGCGAGAAGGTGGTGGCGTCCTCCCGCTGTATGACGAAGACTACGGCCCCACGACGTCCAGCCCGCACCGCATCCGTCAGCGAATCTAGATGACGTCGCCCACGCTCCGTCGGCGCGTCTGGAAAGAGGCCGCACCCCCGTTCCACCAATGTGACGCATTTGGTTTCTACATAGCACAAGCGGGAGCCCTCCTGTAGCAGCAGGTCGAAGCGCCCGTGGCCGAAGGCAGGCTCATGGCGCACTATCTGGCTGCCTGTAAAAGAGGCCGTCCTCCCCCTCTGGACTGCCTCCCGCACCAGCAAGGGCGGCAGGCGAGCGTCTGTGCATACCAGCGCTCCCGTAATGCGCGCCAATTTCAGGTCGTACGCTGTCTTGCGGCCCACGCCAGGGGCGGGCGACAGGTACACCTCGTTCCCCGCGACGAGCAGTTCACGCATGCGCCCCGTGTTCGCCACGTGTACCAGGACATCCTGGCCTCCTCTACGGACCACCGCGACAAAACGGTTCGGGCGGCGGACAAATACCGCTGGCACGAGGCGAGGCGTGAATCGCATAGGTCAGCGTTGCGGCGGTAGCGTGTAGGAGTCCCGCAGGACCTCGCTCAGGTGCGCCACCTCAACCGGCACCTTATGCTTCCTTGCGCCATAGCAGAGCTGGAGCAAACACCCTGGGTTGGTCGTCACCACGGTTTCGGCCCCGGATGCCGCTACCTTCTCCATCTTATGGGCCAGCACCGTCTCTGAGCGCTCGTGGTGAGTGAGGACGTAGCTCCCCGCACTCCCGCAGCACCAGGTCGCTTCCGGCAGTTCCGTGAAGCGCGCGCCCGGCACCCGCTGAAGAAGCGCCCGCGGCTGCGCGGAAATGCCCTGGGCATGGCAGAGATGGCAGGCCTCATGGTACGTGATGCGCTTGCCCACCTCCGCCAGCGGCTCGCGCAGCGGGATAGCGGTCAGCAGCTCCGTGATGTCCTTGGCCCTGGCGCTGAACGCCGCCGCTCGCTCTCGGTACGCGGGCTCGTCCCGCAGGAGACGGCCATAGCTCTTGAGCGTGGCGCTGCATGCCGCGCAGTCGGCCACGACCACCTCCACACCCACCGCCTCGAATACGTCGATGTTGTGGCGGGCCAAGGCCTTGAGCGTCGCCACATCGCCTTCCGACTCGTGGGGCGCGCCGCAGCATTTCTGCGCCTTGGGCGTCACCACCTCGCACCCGTTGCTTTGCAGCACCTCAACCGTCGCCTTGCTGGCCTCGGCGAAGACCAGGCTCATGACACACCCCAAAAAGAACCCCACCCGACGCTGTCTCACACCTTCCGCCGGAGACACTTCGGGCAACCGGCGCAGGAGCGGTCGCCAGGGGAGCAGCGGCAGGTACGACTCCAGCTTGCGCAGCCGCCTGGGAAGCAGCCGCACGAGACCGGCGCGGTGGACAAGCCACTGGATGCCCAGCCGCTGGTACAGGCGCATCGGCCATACGGAGGCTTCCAACAGCCGTGGCTGCGTCAGCACGTATCTCAAGACAATGCGCTTCATCAATGGCGGACGGCGTTGCGACGCAACAATGGCCCGGGCCTCGGCGATACGGTGGGCGATCTGGACGCCGGACGGACACGCGCTCTCGCAAGCCATGCAGTAGAGGCAGTGGCGCATGTGCTCGGCCAGCCCTTCGCCCCAGGCCAGACTCCCGGTCGCGGCGGCCCGTATCAACGCGATGCGGCCCCGGGGCGACTGCGTTTCCACGCCGGTATCGCGATAGGTAGGGCAGACCGGCAGGCACATCCCGCACTGGTTGCACCGGTCCAGGTTGGCTGTGTCCAGCGGCAGCGGACTGGACTGCGTAATAGGGCGCCTCCTTCGCACGTCCTCTCATTATAGGACTGACTACGCTGGGCGCCGCTGTGTTACCATGCGTACTGCCATGCCATCGTTCGCTGAACGACTGCACGCCGCGTCACAGAAAGCCGATAGCCTGCTCTGCGTGGGCCTGGACCCAGACCCGCAGCTCATGCCCGTGAAGGATGTGGCTGCCTTCCAGCGCGCTATCATCGAGGCCACGCACGACCTGGCTTGCGCCTTCAAGCCGAACCTGGCCTTCTACGAGGCGCTCGGCGCGGAGGGCCACCAGCTGCTCCGACAGGCTGTCGACCTTATCCATGCTCACGGGGTGCTGGCCATCGGCGACGCCAAGCGCGGCGATGTGGAGCACACCGCCCGCTTCCACGCCAAGGCGCTGATCGATGAGTACAACTTCGATGCAGTGACCGTGAACCCTTACCTGGGCCGCGATTCTCTGAGGCCGTTCCTGGAGCGGGAGGGGCGGGGTGTCTTTGTCCTGTGCCGCACCAGCAACCCGGGCGCCGCCGACCTTCAGTCGCTGCTTTGCCTCTACGCCGGCGAGACACGACCGCTCTATCAGGTTGTGGCGCTGAAAGCGAAAGAATGGGATGAGGGCGGCAACGTGGGCCTGGTGGTCGGCGCCACGCAGCCGGAGGAGTTGCGACAGGTGCGCGCGCTATGTCCTTCTCTGCCTCTCCTGGTGCCGGGCGTGGGCGCCCAAGGCGGCGACCTGGAGCAGGCCGTGCGCTATGGCGTCGACGCGCATGGCGGCGGGCTCCTGGTGAACACCTCTCGCCAGGTGCTGTACGCCTCCAAAGGAAACGACTATGCGGAAGCGGCCCGGAGCGTGGCGCAGGAAGTCCGCGGCCGCATCAACCGCGTACGCAGCACGCTGACGTGAGGCGTACGGTGGAAGAACCTGTGGACCTCCGGCTGGGCCAGGTAGTGCAGCTCCGCAAGACCCACCCCTGCGGCGAGCGGCGCTGGGAGGTGGTGCGGCTTGGAGCGGACATCGGGCTGCGCTGCCTGGGGTGCGGGCGGCGTGTGCTGTTGCCCCGCAGCCGGCTTGAGAAGGAAATGGTCCGGCCCGAGAAGTCCTAGAAGCGACGCGAACGGCGCCCGAGGCCGTGCGGAGATAGGACTTCCTATGGATACTCCTTCATTGACACCCCTCAAGGGCTTCATTACAATTACAAGAACGTAGGGCTAGGAGGGTTGTGCGGCATGAAAGAGCTGTCAGTCGATAGCATCCGAGTCAGCCTCATGAACTACCAGCGGGTGGTGATTCTCAAGGAGAAGGACACCGACCGCTACCTGCCGATTTGGATCGGTCCTGCCGAGGCGGATGCCATTGCGGTGCGGCTCCAGGACGTGCAAGTGCCGCGGCCTCTGACCCATGACCTGCTACGCAATATCCTGCAGTCGCTGGGCGGGGTTGTCGAGTCAGTGGTGGTCAGCGACTTGACCAATGACACCTTCTTCGCCAAAATCATTCTGGACGTGAACGGCAAGAAGCAAGAGGTGGACTCCCGCCCCAGCGACGCCATCGCCTTGGCCGTGCGCACCAAGGCCCCCATCTTTGCGGAGGAGGCTGTGCTGGAGAAGGCCGGCATCTATCTGGATAAGGAGACGGGCAAGCCTATTGAGCAGCCGCCGGGCAAGGGAGAAGGCAAGAAAGTGGACGAGGAAGAGTTGAAGCGCCTGTCCGCTTTCCGCGAGTTCGTCGACAGCTTGGACCTGGGAGACCTAGGGGAGGGGAAGAGCAAGTCCTAAAAAGACCGCCTCCCCGAAACAGCCAGCAACCGGTTTCGAACGCCCCATTTCATGCCTGGCACATGGCGTTGGCCATCGGCTGCGCCGGATAGCCAACCAATAGCGGGGTTGACCCCCCAAGGACTTTGTGATACGATGCGCAATCGTGGCCAGGACAAGAGGCCTCCCGCACTGCGCAGAGAAGACGTTTACCGGCTGCTCGGGTTCGGGTGGTACTTTGCCATCATGGTGGTGGGGGGCATCCTTGTAGGGATATGGCTTGACCGGGTCTTCAATACAAAGCCGACTTTCTTAATCGTTGGGTTGCTGCTGGGGTCGGCCCTGGGGTTTGTAGGCATGTTTCGTTTGCTGCGGCCCTACCGGCGAAGAAATAACGGGGAGAAGAAACAGGAGTGAGAGGCCTGCTCCGAAAGCCGAAGCTGCTTGCCATCATCCTTGGCGTTGTCGCTGCTATCGCTTTTGGTTGGCTCTTCCTCAATACCCCTATCCCCCCGATTACCCTTCATGGTGAAGCTATTGTCAATGACCTCTTCGGCGTGTGGGACCTGACCAACACCACTATCTCCGCCTGGATCGCCATAGCCGTTGTCCTGCTCCTGGCCTTCCTCGCCACGCGGAAGCTCAGCCTCGTGCCGCGCAATCGGTTCCAGGGCCTGTTTGAAGGGCTGATTGAGGTCACCCTCGGTTTTGTGGAGAGCGTCGCCGGCAAAGAGCGCGGGCGCCGGTTCTACCCCGTGGTCGCCTCCATCTTCCTTTTCATCCTTGTCTCTAACTGGTTGGGCCTCATTCCGCTCTACGGCTTCATTGGCAAAGTGGAAAAGGCCGACCATGTCATTCACGACAAGGCGGAAAAGGTCATCAAGGACAATGAGCGCTATAAGGGCCTCTCTACAGAGGACGCCAAGCATACTGCCGAACTCTATGTTGAAGGCGAGCTGACCGACGAGCCCCTGGTCAGGGAGATCGATGCGGACCTGGCAAAGGAGAAACTCTTCCTCTTCAACCGGGTCGGCGGCATGTCCATGCTGCCTGTGGGCCTTCGCTTCAACCTCAAAAAGGAAGTGGACGCCAAGAAATATCTGGTGTTCCAGCAGATCACTGACACTCTGGAGCATGGACCCATCACCCCGGCGACACAGGCCGCGCTCAAGCAGCAAGTTGTTCGGCTGGGACTGGAGGACAAAGACACGGAGAAGGCTTTGCTGGAGCAGGTCGATGGGCTTGGCGGGGCCACCGCCACAGCCATGCTCGACGCCAGCCTCCGTGATGAGCTGGGCATCAAAGAAGGCAAGTCTGCGGGGCTGCTGCTGCCTTATTTCCGAAGCGCCATGACCGACCTCATGAGCACCCTCTCTCTGGCCCTGGTGGGCATGTTCATGGTGGAGATCTGGGGTATCCGCAGCAACGGCTTCTTCAGCTATGCTGGCCGCTTTTTCAACCTGGGCGCATTGCGACGTGGTAAGTTCATCGATTTCTTCGTCGGCATCCTGGAGATATTCAGCGAGATCGCCAAGGTCATCAGCTTCTCGTTTCGTCTATTTGGAAACACCCTGGCGGGAGAGGTTCTCATCATCGTCTTCCTGTTCCTATCTCCCCTCATCGTTGGTGTGCTGCCCTTCGTTTTCGAGCTGTTCTTCGGGTTCATCCAGGCGACGGTCTTCGCGATACTCATTTTGATCTTCGCTCTCATCGCCACGGAAAGTCACGAGAGTGGCGGCGAACACGCCCATGCAAAGGCGCACGAATAGATAGGCTGAATTAAGAAAGAATCTGGTTCACAGGAGGAAAGGCAATGGACCTACAACCACTGGTGCAGGAACCTATGGACTTGAAGCCCCTCGGCGCGGCCCTGGCTATCGGCCTGGGCGCTCTGGGGCCCGGCCTGGGCATTGGCATGCTGGTGTCCAAGGCAATGGAGGCGCTGGGCCGCAACCCGGAGGCTGAGGCGGCCATCCGTCCCAACATGGTGCTGGGCATCGCCTTCGCCGAAGCCATCGCCATCTACGCCCTCATCGTCGGCGTCGTCATCGCCTTCG
>JACPQI010000028.1 GCA_016190545.1 Chloroflexota bacterium | reverse complement strand
TCCCGTAGGTCAGGGTGGCCAGCGCGACGAAGATGATGTCCAGGGTCGGTTTGTACTGGATCTTCGTTTCCCCGGGAGCGTGATACCGCAAGGTCTCCACGATCGGCAGGTTCGCGGTCCGGCGCGCGGAACGGAAGCTCACGAGGGCCATGAAGATCATCGAGAGGACGGCCGCGATGATAATCGTGGACGGTGTCAGGACGAGGAGATCGTACCGCGGAGCCGATGGAGCCGCGAAAGGGTTCACGACTTCCAGGAGGAACCGACTCAGCCCGACCCCCGCCAAGACACCCAGGAACGCGGCGACGAGCCCTCCCAGCACCGCCTCCAGTAGGAGAAGGCCCACGAGCTGCCGACGGCCCGCGCCTCGCGTCTTGAGGACCGCGAGTTCCCTCCGTCGCTCCGCGTGGCCCAGGTCGACCCCGATTGCGCCGAGGTAGAGCCCCAGGAGGAGGATCGGCGCGGACAGGGCCAGGTAGACGATCCTCTGGATCGCGATGACGGAGGAGAAGTTCACGAGGACGCTGTCCAGGGCGTTGAAGGAGACCTTCCCGCCATGCGGAAGGAGGGCCTGGGCGATCTGCCGCTCCAAGCGCGCGAGGTTCCGACGGGACGTCTCGAGGTCGTACGGATCGAGGAGGCGGTCGCGGTCCACCCGGACCTCCCCTTGGACTAGGGTCCCGCTCCACGGCACCGCGAGCTGGCTCTCATACCAATCGACGTCCTCGATGTGGACGAGCGTCGTCCTGAAGAAGTAGGGTCCCGCGATTGACCCGGATGGAATCGCCGATCCCGTGAGGATGGCGCCCACCGTCACATTGAGGCGGGTGAGTGTCTCGTTCCCCGTGTAGTCGTACAGCCGATACTGAAAGTACGCTGCATCTCCGACCGCGAGCCCGAGCTCACTGGCCAAGTCCTCTGTGAGGGCGATCGTCCCTCGGGGCAGGGTCAAGGAGCCGGCGGTCAGCCGGTAGCCCTCGAGGGAATACGGGAGGCGGCTCGGATCGACGCCCATCACGGAGGCCGGCGCCACGCGTCCGAAGACATCCGAGCCTACCTCGCTGAACTGCGCGGATCGGAATACGCGGACCCCGGCGACGCCCGGCACCCCTTCGACCGCCTCGCGGACTTCCGTCCCGTTCGAGGGAGGACCGAAAAAGCCGATGTCCGCCGACAGGTTGCTGATCAGGCCGTCCAGGGTCGCACGAGTCGACGAGTCGATTGCGATGAACGTGCCCGCGATGAACGTGATCGCCAGGAGGACCCCGAGGATCGAGGAGAGGGTCCGCCGGCGGCTACGGACCACGTCCGTCAAGGCATAGCGGAGGAGGCCCGTGCGACATCCCTCGTTCGGCGCACAACGATGGGTACCGGGATAAGGTTTGTGGGATCGTCCGGCGTCGCCTCCAGGGAATGGGTCCGTCCGAGCCCATATCAATTCCGGTTCAGGTCCACGGCCCGCGAGGACTCGGAAAAGTCCTTTCCGTTACGATGGCTGACGTGTTGGACGTGCATCGTCGAATTCAAAGAAGGCCGAAAAACCCTCCGAGCCGCGTCTATGAGCCACTCGCAGGCAACCCGCTTTCTTGATGGTCAGCCGCTGCGTAGAATAGCGAACGAAAAGGAGACCTTTGCTGTGCCTAACGTCAGCAACTGGACGGATGTTACATGCGATCTCCAGGCAGGCGGCGGGGGGATCGACTTCGTGGCTTTGCTGATCCCACCGTCGGAGCACGGAAAGGCATTATCCCCGGTGACGTTATACCGGGCCATCCTGTTCAAGTCCCCCGTCCCCGGTCATTCCACCCCGCGGCCGGTCTGGTACGCCGGCCGCGATTCGCCGCTCGGAGAGCTCTGGACGATGCTCCATCCGCCGTACACCCTCATGGTATTCAGCTTCGTCGTGATGGGGGCGTCGATCTCGCCGCGATTTTCGGTCACGGTGTTACTTGCAACGCTCGCGGCCTACTTCTTGGGGCTCGGCATCGGCGCCCACTTCTTGGACCAGATTACCGGGATGGGTTCTCGGTACGTCCGGCACTGGTCGGACCGGGCGCTCTTGGCCACGGGGCTCGCGGGTTTGGGTGGAGCGGTCGCGATCGGGGTACTCGGTGCCTGGCTGGTCGTCGGGCCTGGGCTGCTCGTTCCCGTGGCGGTCCAAACAGCTTGCGCCATCGGTTACCCCCTCGCCCCGCTCTTCAAAGGTGCGTTCCACCGGGACAGCGTTTTCGCGGTCTCGTGGGGAAGCCTTCCGTTCCTCACGAGTTTCTACGCGCAGGCAGGCTTCGTAACGGTCCCCGCCGTTCTGTTCGCGGGGGCACTGGCAGCTGTCGCAGTGGCCGAGATCCGGATCTCTCGGCTATCGCGCGGTTCCCGCCGGATCGCAAAGGAGCGGGAGCAAACCGGCGCCGCCGGGCTCGACTCTGGGCAGCGATTGTATCAGAGCGCCGACGCTGTCCTGCAGGGGCTCGCCGCAGCTACCGTACTGCTGGCGCTCGGCCTCCTCGCAAATCGGCTTTTCACCGGCGCCTAAGGGAAGGTGCCTAATGGAACCGCGAGTCACCCGCGGTGCGTCCAGCCAGCCGGGGACGCTCCCGGAACCGGAGTTCGTCCGGGGGCTGTTCAGCTGGCTCGCGCCCCGATACGAGGAGGCCCTTCTCCTCTACACGCTCGGGCTCGACCTCCGCTGGAAGCACGCGCTCCTTGCGCCACTGCGTCCGCTGCCAGGCGAGAGGGCCCTTGACCTCGCCTGTGGGACCGGGCTCCTCCTGGACCGGCTGGGGCGCCGCCTTGGCCACTGGGCGATCGTCGGCCTCGACCCCAACCGAGCGATGCTGCTCGCGCACGATCGCCGGTTCAGGGCGGTACCGCGCGTACAGGCCACCGCGGAGGCGCTGCCCTTTCGATCCCGGAGCTTTGATATCGTCACCGCCGGCTATCTGCCCAAGTACGTCCGGCTCGACCAGTTTGCCTGCGAAGTCGCTCGCGTGCTCCGACCCGGAGGTCGGCTGGCGGTGTACGACTTCTCCCGTCCAACCCCCGATGCCTTCGGAAAACTCTACTCACTCTACCTGGATCGAGCCTTGCCGTGGCTGGGCCGCCGACGGGACCGGACGTCCCCGATGTGGTCGACGCTCCTAGGATTCCTCCGCGAGATCGCTCGCCAGTCCGGCTGGGAAGAACGGATTGGCCCGGCGTTGCGCACTGCCGGATTTGACTCCATCCTCCTTCGGCCGGCGCTCGGGGGTGCCATCACGTGGGTCTGGGCGGTCGCAGCCCACAGGCCGACACCGTCGGCTCCGGCATGAACCCTTGTCCGGAGCCGGTCTCGATCTTGGTGACGGATCGGCCGGGTTTGATAAGGCCAGAATGAACCGGTACCTTGAGTCGGTCGAGCCGCCGCGGAGCCGTTCCGACTCCTGCGCAAGGCCTAAGTAGACCACCCGTGATTCGACGTGACATGCGGGCTGCACGGCTTTTCGCGTACGACAAACCGCTCCGGGTCGTCAACGTCGACTCACCGCGACTGAAGAATTCGACCGATGTTCTCGTCCGGGTGACGGGGGCGGGGGTGTGCCACACGGACCTCCACATCGTCGAGGGCGTGTGGCGCGAGAAGGTCCAGGTCTCGCTCCCCTACACGCTGGGCCACGAGAACGCGGGCGTCGTGGAGAAGATCGGCGAGGATGTGACGGCCGTGAAGGAACGGGATCGGGTCATCCTCCACCCCGTCATCACGGACGGTCTCTGCCGAGCCTGCCGAATCGGGGAAGACATGCACTGCGAAAACCTCGTGTTCCCTGGCATAACGGCGGACGGCGGTTTCGCGGAGTACCTCGTGACCTCCCAGAAATCCCTCGTGAAGATTCACGACCTGAAACCCGAGGATGTCGCGCCTTTGGCCGATGCCGGCCTCACCGCAATTCGAGCGGTCAAGAAAGCCGCGAGCCGGACGACCTCCGGGAGCAACGTCGTCGTCCAAGGCATCGGGGGGCTCGGCCACGTCGGCCTGCAACTCCTCCGCTGTATGACGAACACCCGCGTGACGGCGATCGATGTCGCGGAGGCGAAATTGCGGCTCGCCGAGAAGCTGGGAGCGCACCACGTCGTCGACGCCCGCAAAGACGCCGTGAAGCAGGTGATGAAAATCACGGACAGCAAGGGTGCGGACGTCGTCATCGACCTCGTGGGCAACGACCAGACCCTCGCGAATGGCATGAAGATGCTGAAGAAGGGGGGAACCCTCATCATCGTGGGCTATGGAGGAACGGTGAATCTCAAGGCGATCGACATGATTTTCGCTGAACTTTCCGTCATCGGGAGCCTCGTCGGGAACTACGACGAGTTGAGGGAGCTCATCGAGCTGACCCGCCAGGGAAAGGTGAAGGTCATCACACACAAGGGCAAGCTCGACGAGGTCAACGATATTCTCGGGCAGTTGAAGAAGGGGACCTTGGAGGGCAGGGGCGTGGTGATCCCGTAGGACCGCTCTCGCGGCAACGGCGCCTATGGTGACATCGGCTTCGTCTTGCGGCGGAGGGGAATCCTCGGAAAGAACATCGGGGTCTTGCGTGCGTACTCGCCGAACTGGTCGGCGAACTTCGCGGAGAGGGCGGCCTCTTCCCGCCGCGCCTGCCGGTAGTACAGGACCGTGAGGACGGGCCATAGGATTGCCGTGGGGATCGTGGGCCATGTGAGGAGGTGGCCGAGCGTCACAAGCATGAGGCCCAAGTACTGGGGGTGGCGGACCGCCGTGTAGATGCCCTGGGTGACGAGGGCGTCCCGTTGGAAGTAGATCTCCTTCCAGCCCTTGTAGATGAGGATGAGTCCGGCGATGACGATCGGCGAGCCGATCAGCTGGCCATAGACGAACACGTACCCGACGAACTGGGGCTCGAAGTACGCAAATCCGGCACCGGAGAGGAAATAGACCGTCAGGGGCAGGCCGTACATCTCCGAGAAAAGCGAGATCGCAAATCCCAGGTATGCCCCGTGGGCCCTCCATGGCGCCTCGATTTTCACGGGGAGAAGGAAGAGGAATATCGCGACGATGAGGAAGTTCACGAGGGCGAGGGTCCACAGACCGCGCGGGAGCGGAGCGGCTACGATCCTCTCGAGGGAGGCCCTTCCGAGGAGGACGAAGATGGAAGCAACGATCTGGTCGAACTGGAGCAGGCCGACAATGATCATCGCGACGAAGGCCGCCAGGGCCGGGAGGATCCTCCGATACTTCCAAGGCGATTCATTCGCCCGAACATCTGCCGCTTCAAGGGGTTTCAACCTTGCCCTCGCAGAGATCTCGGTCTAGGAACCCTTCTGCTCCATATAGTACTTCGGTACGGGCGTCGGCGTGGTCTCGAGGATCTCGGGGTAGGGCCGCCTTGCTTCCGGGAGCCACGCGACGACGAGCAGGATCGAGCCAATCGCGAGGATCGGGAGACCAATGAACAGGGCCGTGGCCGCCGGCATCCTCAGGACGACGATGAACCACTGCGGTAAACTGGATATCACGGCTCCCGCCACGCACAGGGCCCACGCCACGTATCCCAGGGGGATGAGGTTCATCTCTCGGTCGCTCATGTCGCACCTTCCCGCTTGGTCAACCGCTTACCGTACCAGTACATCACGGCAATGAAGGCGAGACCGATGACGATTTGGCCGAACAGGCCCGCCACGGCCCATGGCCAGGGCGCGAGGAGCCCAACGCCGCCGGGGAGCTGGATTGTCCCTTCCAACGGGTCGACGACGGGCCCGCTGGCCTCCGTGAAAATCCCATACAATCGGGGACCCCCTTCCGGAATGGGGCTCACGGTCGGGGCCGCGGGGATGTTGCCGACGTCCTGAATCGAAAGCCCGACGTGGAGGTGGCGCAGGACCGGTTGGATGGACCGGATGACCAAGGTCGCGTTGTACTGCGTCCCGGGCACAAGCGCAAAAGATCCTCCGCCGATCCATTCGCCATCGACATAGCGGCCGACCGTCCCGAAGTCCAAGCCGAGCCTTGTGACCCAGAACAGGTCGCCTCTCACCGCCTTTTCGCCAATGTATCGGAAACTGTAGGTGATGACGAGGTAATCCCCCGTAGCCATTGTGATGGTCAGTGTCCCTGGCTGGCCGGAGTAGGCCGTACCCGCTGCCTGAAGGTTCGCCTTGTGGGTGAACGTTGGAGCTCCGACGAAATCGACATTGGCGTACGCAACGTCCCAGCTGACGAATGTCTCCTGCTCATGGGCCCTGACGACCCCGGGAGAGACCACGAGGCCCACCAACACCAGCCCGAAGACGACCGCGATTGCGCCCAGCGGATGCCTCATTCCCTTCACCTCCCGGAGCTACCCTTTGCGGTTCGCTCTTCTGAGCGACCGCCTGCCATGCCCCTTGGAGCCATTTCCTGTTGCCGAAGGGCCGCGTAAAACTTCTCCGAGTTCTTGAGCCACTTCAACACGAAATAGGCGATTGCCAAGCCCGCGACGACCCAAGAACCGGTGCCCACGATCGCCAGGACATTCGTGTCGTACCAGACATCGGGGTACTCGACCTGCAGCGGGATGGGACCGATCATCATGGCCATCACGCCCCCGCTGGCTCCACGAAGCGCTTGATGGTTTTTGCGTAGCCATAGAAAATGGCCTTGAGGAAAATGTACGTGAAGCCTGACCAGACGACGCCCATGATGCCCATGGTGGCCGTCATGATGATGTAAGGATCGAAAAACGACCGATAGGGGAAGGGCCAGGTCCAAGCCTCGGAGATATAAGCCGGGATGGGGGCCTTGGGGATTACCATCCGGATGAGTTCCCAGACGGGGAGCACGTGTGCCTGTGCGGCGCCAAGGGGATCTGGATAGGTCACGTTGGTCAGCAAGAAGGGCACGTTCAGAAACAGGAAGTGTCCGGGAACCACGAGGACGCCCGCCAAGAAGGAGGCAACGAGGACGTACAACCCCATGTGTTTTCTCAAGCCGAAAATGACCAGCGCCACGTCGCTCGCGATGGCCGGGAACAGATAGGACGGAAGTTGCACGTAGTTGAACGGATAGTTGTTCATCCCGACAAAGAACAGATCAACCATGAGGGCGCGCTGGAGGAACCAGAACATGAGGACAAGGGTCGCGCCGAAGTATTTCTTGAAGAACGCGAAGAAGACGTATGAGTAGACGGGGAAGTGGATGGCGACGATCCACGTATAGACAAAAGTTGCCCAGCCGTAGTCCTTCCAGTCGATCCAGAACTCCCAGTCGCCGACGCCGATCTGGGAGCTGACGGCGAACATGTTCTGGGAGAAAATCAGGGTCGCCGTGAAGGCGATGAAGCCGATAACTTTCGTGTTGAATAAGGGCTTCGTTAATGTGCCCCCAGCAGTTTCTGCAGCCATGGCCTTCCCCCTTACTTGGTTGCGGCCGCAGCGTATCCGCCGTCCGCGGCCACGCGGGCAGGGGCGGCCGCCACGGTCGTCTTCACGAGCTCCTGGGCCTTGGCCTCTATCTGTCCGAGTCGGTGCAGGCTCCTCGCCACCTCAGGCAGACCCACGGCGTAAATGTACATGAATGTCAGGACGAAGTTCCAATGGGTCGGCATCGAGAAGAATTCCTCCCGGAACAGGAAGATGTGACCGAGCTCGTTCGTGAACATCGAGCCCAGGGTGAAGCCAAAGACCGTGGTGGGAAAAAGCCAAAGGGTGATGGGGATTTCCCCCCTGATGTAGGGTTGTGCCTTCTTTAATGCATAAAACTGGAACACGATAGCCATGAACATCATGATGGCGAAGAAGGGCCCGAAAATCATGAGGTGCGGCGGGGTCCACGTGCTATCCCGGATGATGAACGAATGCTGCGCCGGATCCCAAATCACCGGGATGGCTACCGCATTGTACGTCACGGCGGTGATCCACCACATCCACATGACATTCCTGAGGCCCCGACCCTCATCTGCGACACTGAACACCGGATTGCCGGGCGTTCTTGCCTTGCGCATTATTACCCCTCCCCGAAACCGAGGCCTGCTACTTCATAGCAGACCGTCTCAAGGAACTGTTTTGCGGTATATATAGCTTTTCGGCTCGCCAAAATCTCTCAACCCACCGTCCGCCGCCGCGTGGCGGATGCCCTTCGGGGCGAGGATCAAGGAAACCCCCTCCTTTCGTCTCCCTCCGAGGGAATGGAGTCACCCGGCCTGAAGGCCAAAGGACTCTCCGCCTCCGTACCGGCGAGCCGCCGTGGCCCTGGGCTCAGCGGACAAATAAGGGCGTCACTCGAAGGGCACCACGATATTCTCGGGAGAGGCGCGGACGACGATGAATTCCGCCGGTCCCTCCGAACTCAGGTTGATTTCTTGATGGA
>JACPQI010000023.1 GCA_016190545.1 Chloroflexota bacterium | reverse complement strand
TTCAGCCGCCGGCTCCAGCTCCAGGAGCGGCTCACCAACCAGATCGCGGAGGCCATTCAGGAGAAGCTGAGTCCGGAGGGTGTGGCCGTCGCCACCCAGGCCTACCACCTGTGCATGATGATGCGCGGCGTGGAGCAGACCAACGCCTACGTCCTCAACACCGTCATGCTGGGCCGCTACGAGACCGACCGCGTCCTGCGCAAGGAGTTTCTGGACGGCCTCCCTGATGCCAGGCGCTAAACTGCTCCGTGGCCGCAAGGCCATCGTCACCGGCGCCTCCAAGGGCATCGGCAAGGCCATCGCTCTCGCCCTAGCCAGGGAAGGCGCCGCTGTCTGCCTCGCTTCCCGTTCCAGGCCCGATCTGGACCAAACCCTTTCCGCCGTTCGGCGCGTAAGTCCTCGCTCTCTGGCAATCCCCGTCGACGTCACCAGCGAGCGCTCCGTCACGGCATTGGTTGTGCGGGTCGCTAGGGCGCTGGGCGGCATCGACATCCTGGTCAACAGCGCTGGCCAGGCCGCCTTCCTGCCCCTGGAGTCCACCACCGAAGCCCATTGGGACGCCGTGGTCGACACCAACCTCAAGGGCGCCTTCCTGACCATGCGCGCAGTCCTGCCGTACCTGGAAAAACAGGGCCGGGGCGACATCGTGAACATCTCGTCCATCGCCGGCCTGCACGCCTTCCCCAACTCCAGCGCCTACTGCGCCTCCAAGACTGGGATCATCGGCCTTTCGCGAGCCGTCGCCGCCGAGCTGCGCAGCCGGGGGCTCCACCGCGTCCGCGTCAGCACGGTCTGCCCCGGCGCCGTCGATACACCCCTGTGGGACCCGGTCGCCCACCACCCGGAGCGCTCCCGCATGCTCAGCCCCAAAGATGTGGCCGCTGCCGTCGTCGCCGCCCTCACCCTCTCGCCCACCGCCGTGGTCGAGGAGCTTGTCCTCGCGCCGCCGGAAGGCATCCTCTAGTCCCAGCAGACCAGGAATCCCCTTCGTCTTGCTACCGCTATCTTCCCGTTCGCCCTGTATCTTTCTCCTGTAGGTGGCGCGCTTCCAACCTGCTCCTCCTTTTCGTCTTCTTGACCGCCGGTGTTACAATGAAGAACCCTATTTTGAAGGGGCAGCCGCAATGCCGCAAACGTTGATTTCCGCAGATTCTCATGTCGTCGAGCCTGTGGACCTCTGGCAAAAGCGCATGGACGCCCGGTTCAAGGACCGTGCGCCCCGCCTTGTCCAGAGGGAGGACGAAGACGCCTTCGAGTGCGAGGGCCGTCGCCTCATCCGCAACCTGTCGATGATCGCGACCGCCGGCGTGTCGAGCGGGAGCCTGCGGCCCAAGGGTCGCTACGACCAGGAAGCTGTGCGGGGAGGATGGGACCCCCATCGCCGCGTCAAGGACACGGCTGTGGACGGCGTGGAAGCGGAAGTCCTCTATCCCAGCCTCACCATGCGACTCTATTCCTTGACCGACCCCGAGTTTCAGGCGGCGTGCTTCAGCGCCTATAATGACTGGCTCGCCGAGTTCTGCGCGGCCTATCCGGACCGGCTGAAAGGTGCCGGAGTCATCAGCCTGCTGGACGTGGAGCGCGGCGTCGAGGAGTTGCAGCGAGTGCGGCGCTTGGGGCTGGTCACCGCCGTCATCTCTGTGTCACCAGACGAGGACCACCAGTACCATGACCCACGCTATGACCCGTTCTGGGCCGCCGCCCAGGACCTGGACATGCCCCTTGGCCTGCATGCCCTGACGGAGCAGAACCCCAAGAACTTGGGCAAGAGCATAGCGGGCTACACTACAGAGGACGTCACCGTCCGCCAGACCCTGGCCCATATGGTTGGCGCAGGCATCTTTGAGCGCTTCCCGAGATTGAAGGTCGTCTCCGTGGAAAGCGATGTCGGCTGGCTGCCCTATTTTCTTGAGCGGCTCGATTATATTTGCGACCGCCGCAACCACATCCTCAACCTGCGCCTCAGCGGAGAGACACCCCCCAGCGATTTCGTGCGGCGGCAGGCCTATTTCACTTTCATGCGGGACAGTACGTGGGTACCGCTCCGCCATCACATCAACGTGGACCATGTGATGTGGGCTTCAGACTATCCCCATATGGACAGTGTATGGCCCCGGTCCCGCGAGATGGTGGCCCGCATCTTCCATACGCTGCCGGAAGAGGAGACACGGAAGGTCGTCGCGGAGAACGCAGCCCGGCTCTATGGTTTTGCCTAGAGCTACCGCATCCCCGTCGGTCTGTTCGGCAACCCACTTGCCCTTTCCTAGCTCAGCCAGGTACGAAGCCTTTGAGGAGGACAATTCATGCGAAACGGACCAGTGGCATGGCAGCGTGAGGTCGACCTGATCGCCGTGGGCTCCAGCAGCGGCGGGCTGCTTGGGGCTATCCGTGGTAAAGACCTCGGACTGCGCACCCTGGTGCTGGAAAAAGCGGACACCCTTGGTGGCGGGACCGCTCTCTCCGGCGGCGTGGTGTGGATACCATGCAACCATCACATGGCGGACGTGGGCGTCTCCGACTCTCGTGATGAGGCTCTGACCTTCCTGCGGACTGTAAGTCTGGGCCGTGGCGAAGAGGGCAAGATGGCGGCGTTCCTTGACGCTGGCCCGGAGGTGGTCTCCTATGTGGAGAAGCACACTCCGCTTACGTTTGTCGCCCATCCTCCACAGCCCGATTACTATGCCGATGTCCCAGGCGGGAAGTCTGCCGGGCGGTCTATACGTCCGGACGTCCAAGCCCTTGTCCCTCTCCTCGCCGAGCGGGAGCAGCGGCAGCCCATCCTGCGTGCGGTCCGCCGCTCCCCGGTGAGCCAGCCGTCCGGTCCCTCGCGCGTTCCCCTGACTGCGGGGCGCGCCCTCATCGCGGCCCTAGTGGCGGCCTGTGTTGACCGCGGGATCGAGATCTTGATGGAGACGCGGGTACGGGAGTTGGTCGTCAGCGATGGGAGGGTCATCGGCGTCCGCGCCGACCGCCAGGGCCGTGACTTTTTCGTAAAGGCTACGCGGGGCGTGCTGCTCGCTGCCGGCGGCTACGAATGGAACGAGGCAATGAATAAGCGGTTCCTGCCAGCGCCGGACGTTCATCCTCACACATCGCCCAGCAATGAAGGCGACGGCCACCTCATGGGCATGGAGGTGGGCGCCGCCCTCGCCAACATGGACACCAGCGTCTGGACGCCCAGCATTCACGTTCCCGGCGAGACGATTGATGGAAAGCCGTTCTATCGGGGCGTGACCGCCATGGTGGGCAGACCCGGCAGCATCATTGTGGACCGGGAGGGCAGGCGCTGCTGCAACGAGTCCTTCTATCCGGACATTGGCCGTGCGCTCTGCGGCTACGACGCCGTTCGGGCCGCCTACCAGCATGTGCCCATGTATTGGCTGGCCGACCAGGCCTTCCGCGACAAGTACCCTGTAGGCCCGCTTCCAGCAGGCTCCGCTGGCGCGCCCTGGCTCCACTCCGCTCCCACCATCAGTGGACTGGCCGAGCAGATTGGTGTGCCTACAGAAAACCTGGTGCGGACGGTGGAGCGTTTTAACGGCTTCGCCGTTCAGGGGAAGGACCTCGACTTTCATCGCGGGGAGCATATCTATGACCACTGGCGTGGGGAGCCGGAGCAGCGGCCTAACCCCTGTCTCCGGCCTCTGGCCAAGCCCCCCTTTTACGCCGTACAGCTCCATGCGGGCACTGCCGGCCATCGCGGCGGCTTGGTCACCGACGCTTGCGGCCGGGTGCTCAACGTGCGGGGGGAGGTCATTCCCTGCCTCTACGCCGCGGGCAACACGGCGGCGCAGTTGGTGGTGGGGGCTGGCTACACAAGCGGCCTTTGCCACGCCCAGAGCATGGTCTTCGGCTATTTGGCGGCCCAGCGCATGGCCAATCACGGCGTAGGACCTGTATCAGGCGTAGGACCTGTATCAGAGGAGAAGCGATGAACGCGCAAGAGAAACAGATGATGGAGACTGTCCTGAAACGGCTGGAGGCCGTTGAGAACGAGCTTGCCATTCTGCGGACCATGTACCAGTACGCCCATGGCGCCGACTATGGGCCACAGGAGAAATACCTCGACGCCTTTGCTGAGGACGGGGCCTTCGAGCACCGGTCACGCATTGGCCACAGCAGAGGCCGCCATGAGGGACGTCAGGCCCTGGCCGCATTCGACTCCCGGCGCAGCAAACCGCCCCACGGATGGACTAAGCACCTGTTGCTAAACCCCATGATCGCGGTCAGCGGTGAGGAGGCACATGCGGAGAGCTTCTGGGTCTATCTGGCGGACGGAGAGGCGGGCCCTGTGCTGCGCTCCTATGGCCGCTACCGCGATCGTCTGGTCAAGGGGCGTGACGGGAAGTGGCGCATCAAAGAGCGCATCGCGGAAGCGGAGTCGCGGGTAGGGAGCAAAGGCTAAGAGACACTGCGCGCTGCGGCCCTTCGTGGCGTGGGTAGCGGCTCCCGCTAGCCGGCGTGGCGCTCCAGCGCGACTCGGCGCATGGCAATGACGCGGCAGCGCGTGGAGCAGACTTTCCCTTTGCCCAGGCGAAGGTAGTAGCGGGGCACCATGAACTCGCGGCCGCACACCCGGCACTGGCGCACGGCCCGGTGGGTGAGCCGGCGATAGGCGTAGGCACACTCTCGAGAGCAGAACTTGCGTCCGCGCTCGACCTGGCTTTTCGGAGCGCGGAAGTAGGTGCGGCAGTGCTCGCACAGTATCCAATCGCGCATGGTGTGGCGGGCGCGCTGGTTCAGGCCGGCCCGGCGCAGCACGCGCCTCACCCACTCACGAGACACGTTGCAGGAACGACCGATATCGGCCAGCGAAGAGCCCGGGTGCTTCCGGGCATGCTCGAGGATAAGGACAGCCGTATCACGATATTTGGGGGCCAACGCCACCACGCCTCACCACCCATCTACTGTTTGGCCCGGGGGCCGTGTACCTCTAGTATACCCTACCGTGATGGTTTCCACCAGATTTCCTTTTACCAGCGTATCTGCACACTCTCTGTAGACGCCCCGCTGTCTTCGAGACTTCTTTCTACAGACAAGTACGACAGCGCTCCGTTATTGGATGCGCTTCTTATAGTCGTGCAGGAAATGCAGGTGTCTGTCATCCGGGTGGTCCGACTATTGTTCCTCTGTTCCTCGGTCCGGGATCGGGACAAGTGGGCCGTTTTGACGGAATCAGGCAATGGGGGCGGTTCCACCTTTCTCGGCATCCACCACCTTCCCTTGACTGATTCCATCGCGGTGGTACAATGAGCGAGGCTTCATAATTCTTTTTCAGGAGAGGACCATGCCGCGAAGAAAAATCCGCCGCCGCCGCTCTCGTGCAGCAGTCATCGATGACATGGACCGCAAGATCGCCAAGCTCTTGCACCAAGATGGGCGACGGTCTAACGCCCAGTTGGCCCGCCTGGTCGGCGTGAGCGAGTCCACCGTTCGCCGCAAGATCCAGCGCATGGTGGGTCGCAAGGCTCTACGGATCACCGCCGCACCGGACTTGGACGCTTTTGGCTTCCCGGTCTCCGCCGTCATCGGGATGGACTGCGACATCAACGATATGAAGAGTGTCATCAAAGTTCTGGTTGGACGTCCGGAGGTCATCACACTGACCAAAGTCACCGGGCCTTTCGACGTGCTGGTGTGGGCCGCCCTCAAGTCGCTGAAGGACCTCAAGGACTTTATCGAGGACGTGGTGGCGCCGCTGCCGGGAGTCAAGCAGACTCAGACCATGGTGGTGTTGGACTTCCCTGCCCGCAACTTCGGCCGCATCGAGTAGCTGGATCCTGTTTGGAAGGCCTAGCTCGGCAGGCTGAGGCCGCGCCCCGCGATGATGTTGCGCAGAATCTCGCTGGTCCCGCCCTGGATAGTGTAGCCTGGCGAAAACAGATAGGCCTTCGCTACCATGCCCCGGGCGAAGGAGTCCTTTGACTCCGGCAAGAGTTGGGAGGCCAGGCCAGCCGCCTGCGTGGCCAGGCCGGCCAAGCGCTGCTCGAACTCGGTGCAGAACATCTTCGCCACCGTGGCCTCGTAGTTGGGTACTTTACCCTTGGACAGCTCTGAGGCGACGCGATAGACCATAAGCCGCCCCACCTGAAACTCGATGTGCGCTTGGGCGATACGGTTGCGCATAATGACATGCGAGGCGCTGGCGTTCCCCTTTTTGCTTTGGAAGAGCGTGGTGAGGGCTTCCAGCACCGGGTAGTTGCTCATAAGGCGCTCGGCCCCGCTGCGCTCGTAGTCGAGCTGGGCGGCGATCTGGTACCAGCCCCTGTTCTTTTCCCCGATGAGGGAAGTCTTGGGCACGCGGACATTTTCGAAGAAGACCTCGTTGAAGTGGTGTTCGTCGGTCATGTCCACCAGCGGGCGCACCGTAATGCCAGGCGCCTTCATATCGATGACGAACTCGCTGATGCCCTTGTGCTTGGGGGCGTCCGGGTCCGTGCGGGCGACCAGGTAGCAGTAGTCGGCCATGTGGGCGCCGCTCGTCCACACCTTCTGACCGTTGATGACATAGCTGTCGCCATCCTCAGTGGCGCGGGTCTTCAGAGAGGCCAGGTCAGAGCCGGACTGGGGCTCGCTCATGCCCAGGGCAAACACCAGTTCGCCCCGGATGATCCTGGGGAGGAACTGCTTCTTTTGCTCCTGCGTTCCGTACGTGAGAAACGACGGCCCGATCTGCCGGTCCGCGAACCAATGGGCGGCGACCGGCGCGCCGTAGCGCAGCATCTCTTCCGTGTAGATGAGACGGTCGATATAGTTCCGCCCTTGGCCCCCTTGCTCCTTGGGCCATGTCATGCCGATCCAGCCTTTGGCGGCCACCTTCTTTGAAAAAGCCCGGTCGAAGATGGTAAGCCAGGCGTCACAGACGGGGGTGAAGCTGCCTTGCGTGATTTCCCCTTCCAGGAAGGTGCGGACCTCGGTGCGGAAGGCGTCTTGCTCTGGGGTGAAATGAAAGTCCATAGGCCGTCCTTGTTTCGTATCGCACCAAAGCTACCATACCCCCGTCTGCGCTGCAAGGCCTGACCAAGAACGCGGCCAAAAGGTGCGAAAGAGCCTAGTCTTTCCCCAGAGAAACGTGTAGCATGAAGTCACTCTTTCCTAGAGGCGGTAGGGGATGACGGACGGCGCAATGGTTACCACTAACGAGTGCTGTCCAACCTGTTGGGAGCCAGTGTACTACCTGGATGGGATCGGCGTCATCCACTTCACCGAGAGCGGCGTCTGTTCCAACCGGGTCACCACGCTCAGCAGTCGCCAGCGAACCCTGGGCTTTTAGGTCCCCTCTTCAGGCGGGAGCGGGCTGAGGGCTTTGAGGGCGTTGACCACCCGGTTCGCCTCCTCGCCTGACAGGGCAAAGGGCTTGCGCCACGTAGCTTCCACCATCAGGTAGTAGCGGAAGCTGTCCCACACCCGTGCCACGGCTGTGCTGTTCGAGGCCCGGAGCAAGGCGGGTAGGTATTGCTCCTGGAACCGGAACACAATCTGGGCGCGGATGCTCTCGCCCGTAAGGAAAGCCAGCGCTTCGTTGGCGGCCTGGGCCCACGTCGCCGCGAGGTCTGTTTCGTCAGGCTCCGCCATCATTTACACGGCACCTGCGGAATTGGGCTTGCCCGGCCTGCCTGTCACGCTCCACTCTTCAGCATGTCCCGCAGCACCTTCTGCAGGATGCCGCCGTGGCGGTAGTACTCCAACTCAATGGGGCTGTTGATGCGGGCCGTGGCCTTGAACGCCACCGCTGACCCGTCCTCGCGCTGAGCGATGACCTCTACCTGGGCGCCCGGCGTCAGCTTTTTGATGCCGTGCACGTGGTACGTCTCCCTGCCGGTGAGGCCCAGGCTCTCGGCGCTCTGGCCCGGCGGGAACTGGAGCGGAAGCACGCCCATGCCCACCAGGTTGCTGCGGTGAATGCGCTCATAGCTCTCTGCAATGGCGGCCTTGATGCCCAGCAACATGGGGCCTTTGGCGGCCCAGTCGCGGGA
>JACPQI010000052.1 GCA_016190545.1 Chloroflexota bacterium | reverse complement strand
CACAACGCACAGCCCAGGCCCTTCGTCTGGACCAAAACGGCAGATCAGATTCTGACCTCCATCGCCCGATTTTGCGAACGAACTCTTGACTCAGGACACTAGCTGCTCCTTCGTCTCCGCGAAAGGACCATCCGTCGTGAGGGTTCTGTCTCGTTCCAATCGAACCGTAGTGGCAGAGGAAGTTGGTTGCAGGGCTTCGCCGCCCAGCATCTTGCCGGACTTCTCTAAGGCGTCGGTGTATCTGAACCACGCGTCCATACGTGCTGCCATTTGCTCCTGGGACTTGCCCTCCATGGCCCTCTCGTTGTCGTAAATCAGCAACATATACCGCATTGTGTCCTCCAGCCTTGAATTCTCGAAGCCTTCCAGACGGCCTCACTAATATGACGAACGCCGCCCAGGGATTTCGACACTCCTAGAGACTGATCGTCGAAGATGGCCTAATGGGAATGGGCTCTGAACCTTAGCCAAGAACCTTTGTTGAGGTTCTTGTAAGGGTATTATGGGATACTGGCAACTGTTTTGCCAGTATCCCATGCCCCACCGTAGGAGATTCGAACCGATTGGTTAGCCTTTGCAGGCGATGCCTGAGTCACTCAGTCCCGTCTTCCCCAGCGTTGAGGAGTCCGTAATCACGCCCACAATACAAACAGCCCCGACGATGTGCCGGGGCTGTTCTCTGTCGCTGAAGGCCCGTTTACGCGCGGACTTTAGCTATCACGTTCGCCGTCGTGATGATGTGCCTGTTGAGGCCCAACGCCTTGGGTGGCATGCCTAAGGCAAGGCCGATGGCCTGGGGCAGGTGTAGTATTGGCAGCCCGATCTGCACCTTTTGGGCCGCACTGGCCTTTGGCTGATAGCCGTCCAGGCTCAGGTGGCACAGGGGGCACGGCGTGAGCATGGCGTCGGCGCCGTTGGTCTTGGCCTCAATGAGGTGCTCGCCCGCCATGGAGACGGCGTTGGCCTCATTCATGGTGATGATGGGGAAACCGCAGCACTTGGTGCGGCCTGAATAGTCGACGGGCACAGCGCCCAGGGCGGAGATGACCTGCTCCAGGTACATATCGCGGCGGTGCTGGTTGTTGATGCCCAGGACCCAGGTGGGCCGCAGGATGTAGCAGCCGTAGAAGGGAGCCAGCTTGACGCCCACCAGGGGGCGCTCCACCATGCTGGCCAGGCGCTTGACGCCCAAGTCCTCCACCAGCCACCACAGAAAATGCTTCACGGAGACCCCGCCGCTGTATGCCAACCCCTCCGGGGCCAGGTGCTCGTTGATCTTCTCTCGATAAGCGGGGTCCTCGTCCAGCTTGTGCTTGGCCTCGCTCATCACGCCCTGGCAGGTGCTGCAGATGGTCATGAGGGGAAGACCAAGCTGCTCGGCAACGGCGAAGTTGCGGGCGTTGAGCGAGTGGGCCAGCTCCGGGTTGCGCTCGGTGAGGACGCCCGCGCCGGTACACACGGCGTTGTGCATCTCCACCAGCTCCAGGCCCAGCTTGGAAGCGACGGCGGTGAACGCCTGGTATAGCTCAGGAGCGCCGCCCTTGGCGACGCACCCAGGGTAAAATGCGTATCTCACGATTTCTTCTCCTCCGTCTCCTGGAAGATGCGCTGTACATGGTCTGCGCCAGGACGCTTGTGGTGGATGAGCGGCGGCATCTTGCCTGCCCGCAGAGCCCGCAGGCCCGTGGGAAGCATCTTGATGAGCGCTTTGATATTGAAGTAGCCGAAGGACTCCACCGCCAGGCGGCTCTCATCCAGCCAGCCGCTGTGCTCGACCGACTTGGCCAAAGAGTTGCTGTGGCGGGAGCCGTTGTTGTTGGTGTACCCGGCCTCTATGGCCTCCTTGCGCAGGGCCAGGATGCGGTCCATGGGCGCCACGTTCTTTGGACAGACCTCCACGCAATAGTAGCAATGCGTGCAATCCCACACGCCGCCGTACTCGCTGAGGGCGGCCAGACGCTCTTTGGCCTTGCCGTCACGGGGGTCGTTGACCACGCGGTAGGCCTTGGCCAGGGCGGCCGGGCCCAGAAAGTTCTTATCGACCTCCAGCACGGTGCAGTCGGAGACGCAAGCCCCGCACATGATGCAGTTCATGACGCCTGTCAGGTCCACCATGGCCGCGTTGGGCACAACGTACTCGCGCTCCGGCTCCGGGCCTGTAGGCTGGACCCAGGGCTTCACGGCCCGGACCTTGTCCCAGAACATCTGCATGTCCACCACAAGGTCTTTGATGACGGGCTGGTTGCCGGACGGCTCCACCTTCACT
>JACPQI010000051.1 GCA_016190545.1 Chloroflexota bacterium | reverse complement strand
GTAGAGCTTGGTCTCCTCAAGCCGGTCGCCGCCCTGGCCCTGGTGGCGCGCCCGGTGCTGGCCCAGCCGGTCCTTCTTGAGGTAGAGGAAGATCTCCTCCAGGGCCTTCTGGCCGATGCGCCGCATGCCCTTGGGCGTGAGTTCATAGCGTGCGCCCACCTTGCGGATGTAGCCGGCCTGCTCCAACATGTCCGTGAGCTGGTTGAGCTGGTCGTAGTGGTGGGCCGCTTCCTCTCCCAGCACATCCCGCACCAGGTCGCGGTCCAGGTCCTCCAGCGTGCTGTTCTGCTGGCTCTTGCGGACCTGCCGCTCCAGGTCGTCCATCTTGTGGAGCTGCTCCACCAGTTCCATCGCCTGCTCCAGAGCGACAGGCTCATCGCCGTGAAAGGGGAACTCGCGGCCCTGGACGCCGGTGGGGTGCAGGTCTTCCAGATTGGCGGCTAGCTCCGCCAGCTCTTGCTTCATCTCCCCCTCGCCGAAGACGGACTCGAGAAGTTGCCGCAACGACTCCCGGTTCTGCGGCGACATGCTGCGCAGGAGCGATTGCATCTGGGACATCCGCTCCTGCAACCCCTCGATAAGCTCGTCCAAGCTCTGCGGCGGCTTGCCGCCGAAAGAGTCGCCCCAGCGTTGCATGAACTGGTCGAAGGCCGGCTTGCCGCCCTCCGCCTTCTCTCGCAGCATGTCGTTGAGGTCGCGCACCATCTCCTTGAGGCGCTCCCGTTGCTCCGGGGTCATGCTCTTGAGCTGTTCTGAAATGTCCTTGAACGAAGTGTCCGCCACCCGCTGCTGGAGCGATTTGACCAACTCATCGAAGGCTCCCTTGGCGCCCGGGTCCATGAACTCGTAATCGCGGAGCTGGTTGATGGCGCCCGCCGGGTCCTTGGGCAGGGCGCTTAGGAACTCGTTGTTCTAGTAGGCGCGTTGCTCCAGCTTCTGGAGCAGGTCCTCCTGCATCTTCAGCGGGAGCGCGCCCTTTCCGCCTTGGGCCAGCGACTGGCGGTGGCGCTGCCGGGCCTCCTCCAGGCGTCGGCTGATGCCTTCCCGCTCCTTCTGGACGATGCTGTCCAGCTTGTCCGTGATGTCCTTGAGCACGGAGTCCAGGTCGTACTTGTTGAGGATCTGCTGCCGTTGGGAACGGACCTGCTGCAGGAAATCTTGCAGGCCCTGGAGCCGTTCGCCGTAGCGGCTGTGGACGCCGCGCTGCGCCATGGCCCGGAGGGCGGACGAGACATCGCCGTGGGACATGAGGTGCTCGGACAGCTCCTCCATCAGGTCGTCCTCATGAAGGGGAAAGACCTCTTGCGACCCGTCCCAGCGGGAGTAGCGGTAGCGGGCCATGCTAGCTCCGGTAGCGAAGCTTGCCCTCGACCTTATCGCGGTTCAGGCGGCGGTTGAGGTGCAGCCCCTCCAATATGAACTCCACCGCGGAGGCGATGGCTGCCGGGCTGTCGTCCGCAGCCAGGCGCTTGACGCTTTCGGCCAGGCCGGGCAGCTCCTTGGCCAGCTTCACGTAGTCGCGGGAGGGCTTGAGGTCGGCGGTCTCTACGGTGGCGCCCTCCTCGAACTTCTGCACCAGATCATCGAAATCGTGGACGGAGAAGTAGCGGCCAAACACGGTGACGGCGGCCTTTTTGACGAACTCGTCCAGCAGGCGGCCTTCGCGCCCGTCCTCCACGCTCTCCATCTCCAGCTTTCCGCCGGTGGAGGCGGCGATGAACGGCAGGTCCGTGATGCGCGGGACCGCCTCGTCCTCCTTCAGGCGCAGGGCGCGGCGAATGGCGTTGCTAGCCAGGCTCTCCTGGTTGTCGATGGAGAGGCGGACGCTGACGCCGGAGCGCTGGTTGATCTCCGTGCTGCGCCGGGCCAGGGCCGTGATCTCCGCCACCATCTCCTTCATGTACTGCGGGACGACCACGCGGATGCCCAGGCCCTCGAAGCGCTCCGCCTCCTGCTCCATGATCTCGATTTCCTGGTCTGTGCTCTTGGGATAGTGGGTGCGGATGTGTGCCCCGTAGCGGTCCTTGAGCGGCGTGATGATGCGGCCCCGGTTGGTGTAGTCCTCCGGATTGGCGCTGGCGACCACGTAGACGTCCAGTGGCAGGCGGATGCGATAGCCCTTGATCTGGATGTCCCGCTCCTCCATGAGGTTGAACATGCCCACCTGGACGCGTTCCGCCAGGTCCGGCAACTCGTTGATGGCGAAGATACCCCGGTTGGTGCGGGGAATGAGGCCGTAATGGATGGTGTACTGGTCGGAGAGATAGCGGCCCTCGGCCACCTTGATGGGGTCGACCTCGCCGATGAGGTCGGCGACAGTGGTGTCAGGTGTTGCCAGCTTTTCGCCGTAGCGCCGGTCGCGGCCTATCCAGGCGATGCCGGTCTTGTCGCCCTGCTGGGCCAGCTTGTCCTTGCAGGGCTGGCAGGCCGGCCCGTAGGGGCTGTCGTTGATCTCGCAGCCGGCGACGATAGGCGTCTCCTCGTCCAGGAGATCGACGAGGGCGCGGATGACGCGGGACTTGGCCTGCCCCCGCTCGCCGAGGAAGATCATGTCCTGGCCGGCCAAGATGGCGTTCTCGATTTGCGGGATGACCGTCTGCTCGTAGCCGATGATGCCGGGGAAGAGCGGCGCGCCGGCGCGGATGCGCGCGCTGAGGTTCTTGCGTAGCTCCTGCCGGACGGATTGGACGGTGTACCCGCTCTTCTTCAGCTCGCCGAACGTGGTTGGTCTCGCCGCTGTCGCCATGCATCCACCTCCCTGCATCACCCCGTGGAAGGGCGATGGTCGCCTCTCCCACACCTCTTATCATACCGTACACGGTACGGAGGTCGTGGGGAGGTTGCGCCATTATAGACGCGCGCGAGCAGAATAGCAATGCGGCGGCGGCACAAAACAGGTGCTTGGCGGCCTACCTTAGTCCTGAGTCCTGCTTGCGCCGACGGATCTTCCGGTATATCTCGATGCCGGCGCAGTCCAGGACGCTGCCCTTGATGGGCACCTCAGGCTTCTTGATGCGCACGCGCACCGCCGCAGCGCCCAGCTCACGCAGCAGCCGCGACGCCATCTCTTCCGCCAGGCGCTCCAGCAAGTCGCGGGACGGCCCTTCCATCACTTGCCTGACGATGGCGAAGGCCCGCTGGTAGTCGAGGGCGTCCTTGATGTTATCGCTGGCCCCGGCGCGGCGCAGGTCGCCCTCCATCTCCACGTCCACCACGAAGCGCTGGCCCAGCTTCTTCTCCTCCGGCCACACGCCGTGGTGAGCGTAGAAGACCATCCCGTTAAGAAACACGCGGTCGTTTGTCATTGGCGTACCGTCACACCTCGCGCGCCCTTAGCTTCCTAGTTGTTCGAAATATACCTGCCGAACGGCCCCTTTTGGACGCTGGGCTGCCCTCTACCCTTCTCCTTCATAGCGATGAGCATGCGCAGAGTGACGTTCTCCCGCTCCAGCAGCGCCGTTTCCTTCTCGATGCGGTCACAGGTGGAGGGCGTCTCCAGGAGGGCCTGCTTCTCAAGCATGCCCACCTGCATGGTCGCTGCGACGATGTAGCTGGCCTGCTCCACGCTATGGTCCAGGTGCGGCTCCGGAAGCTGCCGCCCGCTCAGGGCCGCCAGCAGGTCTACATGGCGACGGAAGTGCTCCAGCAGCCTCTTCAACGCCTGCTTGGGGCAAGCTGCCTTATCGAGGTCGTAGTCGAGGAACTCGACCTTGCCCGTCAGGTACGGCTCCCATTGCGTGACCTCCGCGATGCGAAAAGGGGTGACGCCCACTGTCATCAGGCGCAGGCGTCCGCCGCCCAGCGGCGCCGCATCGATGATCTTGGCCTGGGTGCCCACCAGGTACGGCACCGCTGGGCCGCCCACCTCCGGGCCTTCCTTGATCAGCGCCACCCCGAACGTCCGGTCGCCTTCCAGGCAGCGGCGCACCATCAGCTTGTAGCGCTCTTCAAAGATACGAAGCGGCAGCGGCGCCGTGGGAAAGAGCACGGTGTTGAGGGGAAAGAGATTGAGGTCGCGCCGCTCCCCCATCACGCCTCCAGGAAGGGCCGCACGGCCGCCAGGAAGGGCCGCACGGCCGCCAGGAAGCCGCTCGGGTTGTCGCCCATCACGGAATGGCTGGCCCCTTCGACGGTGACCAGGCGGGCGTTGGGCAGCGACTTCTCCATCCTCACCGCCGCCTCCGGGGACAAGATGTTGCTCTCCCCGCCGCGCACGATGAGGGTGGGCAGCGTGATGTCGCCCAACTTCTTGAACGTCACCTCAAACGGCTCTCGCCCCGCCGCGGCGAGGTGTCGTATGTCATGCTTCCACGTCCATGTGCCGCTGGGCAGTTGCTTCACCGTGTGGCGCAGGCGCTGGCGCAGGTTCTCCTCGCTGCGGCGCGGGTTGAAGGCCTTGGCGTCGCGCACGAAGTCCTCAAAGCTGGCCTTCTCCAGGCCGCCCGCAACGAAGCTCTTGATCGCCCGCGCGCCCTCACGCATCACCTCCGGCCCGACATCGATGACGACCAGCTTCTCGATGCGCTCCGGGTGCCGGACCGCCACGACCAGGGCGTTGCGTCCGCCCATCGAGAGGCCCATGAGCGCGAACCGCTGCATGCCCAGCGCGTCGGCGATGGCGATGATGTCCTTGGCCTGCGCGCCGTGGCTGTAGTCGCCGTCGGTTGCCCAGTCGGAATCGCCGTGGCCGCGCTGGTCGGGCGCGACGACGTGGAAGCGCTGGGCCAAGGCGGGCGCCACATCGTCCCAGGAGTGGGCCGACTGGCCGCCGCCGTGGAGAAGGTACAGGTACGGCTTGCCCGGCGCACCCCAGGCCAGATAGTGGAAGCGCAGGCCGTTGGCCTGCGCGAATCCTTCACGCGGCTGGATAGGAGTGGTCATAGGACGCTCGCCGCTATCTTAACACAGGCGTGAAGGCAGCCTCGCAACGACGGGTCGTAGGGGCGCAGCATGCTGCGCCCGTTACTCCAGCCGGTTGATGACCAGGCCCGTGGTCAGCTTGGGGTAGAAATAGGTGGACTTGGGCGGCATGCGGTCGCCGGCGTCAGCGACGGCCTTGAGGCTGGCCAGCGGCACGGGCGGGACGAAGACGGCAAGCTGCCACGCACCCGACTGAAGCCGTTGCAGCGCCTCGCCCGGCTCCTTGAGATAGTCGAGCGCGCCCGCCTTGTAGGCCGCCTCCGCGTCCAGGCCCAGCGCCGGGTCCAGCAGCGCCTGGTGCAGCACCGCCACCGTCAGGTCGCGCCAGGCCGCCGACCGCTCCCGGGGCAGCAGCGACCGCGCCGACGCCTTCGGGCGTAGCGTCAGCACCTTCACGCCGCCGTCGCTCAGGGCGAGGAGCACCGACCCCTGCTCGACAGCGTTCGCCATCTCCTCAATCTGATCAGGCCCCGCCGCAGGATGCTCCTGCACCGTGAAATGCTTCGCGGCGAGCGAGCGCAGCGACTTCGCCTGCGCAGCGGTGAGCCTGGCGACGCGATGGTACGGCAGCGACAGCAGCCCGGCGTCGTCGAAGGCGATGAGGGCGGCCATGACGAAGTTCGGCGCGTCGTCCGGGTGAGCGGGCTTGACCAGGTTGCGATAGGTCAGCGCCGTCTCGTACCGGTGGTGGCCGTCGGCGACGTAGAGGTCCTCCTTCGCC
>JACPQI010000024.1 GCA_016190545.1 Chloroflexota bacterium | reverse complement strand
GCTGTACATAGCGCATGGCGACAGCATAGCACGGCCTATGGACGGGCCGATGACGACATGCCGGTTGACAACGGCGGGCTAGGAGACTATGCTTCCCCTTCCGCCTTGAGCGGGAGAAGGAGGAGCGATGCGGTTTCTCATGAAGATGCGGATGTCGGTGGAGAAGGGCAACGCGGCCATCAAGGACCCGAACTTCGGGAAGAAGATGCAAGAGATGATTCAAGACTTGAAGCCGGAGGCGGCCTACTTCGCCATAGACCAGGGCCAGCGCTGCGGCTACTTCATTGTGAACGTCAGGGACACCAGCGAAATGCCCAGGATGGCGGAGCCGTTCTGGCTGGCCTTCAACGCCCACATTGAGGTCACGCCTGTCATGACGCCGGACGACCTGGCCAAAGCCGGACCCGATATCGCGGTGGCTGTGAAAAAGTACGGGTAGCGCCAGAGCTTCGTTCCCTTTGGCTATGCCTTGGTCGGTCCGCCTGCGCAACGCTGAAAGGAAGGCGACGGTGGCGGATAATGATGGGAGCGGTGTTAGTAGGTTCTGTTGATATTGCTATCTGGGCTAGTGACCTTTGCTGGATACGATTGTCAACACACCCTAGCCACTGATAGACTGCTTATGCGTCGCCTCTGCCGGTCGCTGAAAAGGGGCGTCGATGGTGGTAGTCAAGAGTCACGGCGTTGACCCTTTTGCAGGTGGTTTTCCTGCGTCCGAGAGTTTCTCATTAAGAGCCTTCCGCCTTTCAGCTAGGCGGGTTGGCCTTTCGTAATAGTGTTCAAAAAGCGCTTCTAGCACCTCCAGGCTCCACTCCGCTTCGCCAGGTTCCACGGGAAGGATCTCCCCTGTGCTCTTGCTCTTGATTGTATGGGCAGCAAAATTGCCTATGTTCCTAATTGCATCAACGGTGTCCGCTACATCCTTGGGGAGTGTAGGGAGTACCGCATCTATCTGGTCGCTCAAGTCATGTTGTTGATACCCCTGCGCGCGCAGCAAACTCTGAAGACACCGACGACTAAGGGCGGCGCTAGCCTTGGTGCTTGCTGAGAGTACCAGACAAGCTTCCTCATAGTCCTCTCGAATGTGGTCAGGAACTTGGGGAGGCACTGGCTTTCTGTTGCTCGTATGAGGATACACTAGAAAGGAACCCTCATCCTTCCAAGTCTGACGGTCTCGGTCCCAGTGGCGAATTTTGGCCGACACTATCAGTCGGTTACAGTCCCAGCGGGGGCAACGACAAGCCATGATCCGAATTTTGTCCGCAGGAACGACCCTCGATTGGATATTGTTCATCTTTTCTTTCGAATCTCTCTCCACTTTGTAGTGCAGGTAGTCAACTTGCTGCTCACTACTTCGGTGTATTTCGGTGGCCTCTGCGGCCACAAATTGAACGTCCACTCCGCAATGCGGGCAGGTGGCGGTTGTTCCCACTTCGTAGCTCTTCAAAACAGCCCTCCTTACCACTTGGTCAGTTGGGGAACCATTAAGTGGAGGCTTAGTTGACGGGAGCCACTTCAAGTCCATTGCAATCTTAAGCACTAAGGCAAGGTTCTGCAACCGCGTCTCTAAACAGATTTGTAAAGAGGCTCCGCTATGTTGGCTTTGCCGACCTCTGTTACACTACCCTCGTATGCTCACCAAGCGCATCATCCCCTGCCTGGACGTGGACGCCGGGCGCGTCGTCAAGGGTGTCAGCTTCGTCAACCTGCGCGACGCCGGCGACCCCGTGGAGTTGGCTGCCTTCTACGACAGGGAGGGCGCCGACGAGCTGGTGTTCCTCGACATAACCGCCAGCGCCGAGCAACGCAAGACCATGGTCGAGGTGGTGGAGCGGGTATCGGAGCGGGTGTTCATCCCCTTCACCGTCGGCGGCGGCGTGCGCGCCATCGAGGACGTGCGGCGCATGCTGGAGGCCGGCGCCGACAAGGTGGCCGTCAACACGGCGGCGCTGCTGAACCCGCCACTCATCACGGAGGCCGCCCAGAAGTTCGGAAGCCAGTGCATCGTTGTCGCCATCGACGCCAAGCGACTGCAAGGGGCGCCGCCCGCCGAGGACAAGGGTGTCCCCTCGCTGCACCCCGGCTCGCGCTGGGAGGTCTATACTCACGGCGGCAGGCGGCCCACGGGTATCGATGCGGTCCGCTGGGCGAAGCTGGCCGCCGAGCTGGGCGCCGGCGAGGTCCTGCTGACGAGCATGGACGAGGACGGGCAGCAGAACGGCTACGACCTGGAGTTGACGCGGGCGGTGTCGGAGTCGGTGAGCATACCGGTCATTGCCAGCGGCGGCGCAGGTACTCTGGAGCACCTCTACGATGGTCTGGACAAAGGCAAGGCGGACGCCGTCCTCGCCGCCAGCATTTTCCATTTCGGCACCTACCGTATCCAGGAGGCCAAGGACTACCTGGCCGCCAAACGCGTCCCCGTCCGCCGCTGAACGCGTCGGCGGGCGGAGATAGATTTCCAGTGGCGAACCTCAGGAACGCATCCCGTATTTGTTGCCGGGGGAGTTCAGAGTCCCGACTAGTCGGGACTCTGACGGGGGGACGAGAGGGTGAGGGATTCGGGATAGCTTCAGGAAGGTGACGTATGAGCGCGCAGAGCGAGTTCCAAACGCTGGCGCGGGGCCTTGACGCTCCGGAAGGCATCGCCGTGGACGAGGACGGGTTCGTGTACTGCGGCGGCGGGAGCGGGCAGGCCTACCGCATATCGCCGGACGGCAAGCGCGTGGAGACCCTGGCCAACAGCGGCGGGCTGCTGCTTGGCGTGGCCCTCGACCGCAACGGCGACATGCTCTACTGCGACTGGAAGAACCACGCCGTCCTGCGCATCACCCGGAAGGGCGAGGTCCGCGTCGCCACGGAACGCCGGTTCGGTCTGCCCAACTACCTGGTGTTCGGCCCGGAGGGCAATCTCTACGTGACAGACTCCGGCGATTTTCAAGACCGCCACGCTCTCTACTCCTATTTTGACGACCCTGTGCGGACAAAGCACCCTACCGGCTCCCTGTGGCGCATCGACCGCCGGGGCCGCGCGGTCCTGGTGGCGGACGGCTTTTTCATTGCCAACGGGCTGGCGATGTCACCCGGCGGTGATACCCTCTATGTCATTGAGACGCTGGCCTGTGTCATCACGCGGCTCCGCTTGAGCGCCGACGGCAGGGTCACGGAGCGGTCCCTCTTCGCCAGGCTGGAGGCCGGCGGCGATGGGATGGCCCTGGACACCCGGGGTCATCTGGCGGTGACTATACCGAGCATCAGTAAGGTAGTCGAGGTCGATCCGCAAGGGCGGGTGTGCGCCACGCTGGCGACCGGCGGCGAAGGGCAAGCGGTCTACTTCCCCACCAACTGCGCCTTCGGCGGGCCGGGCCTTCGCTCCCTCTACGTCATCAACCTACGAGGCGGCAGCGTCGTCAAGGCACCATGGCCGGTGCCGGGGCAGCCGCTCTATGGCCACGTCCGCTAGCAGGGGGATTGCCAAAAGCCTGCTCCCGCACTAGACTAATGGGCTTACCATCACGCGCCCCGATACCATCGGGGCGGTAGAGGAGGAAGTCCTATGGCGCTGCTCGGGCCTGTACCTGAAGTCCCTCCCGTGGGCAACACCTTGCCCATCCCCCACATTCCCCAGAATACGGAATATATCAAAGCCGGGGCCGTGACTTTTGGCGTGGAGCACCGGGTTCTGAGTTATGAAATCTCCACGGCCTATTTCCGCAAGGCTCTGGCAACCCGGCCTGACGACCTGATGCGAAAGGTGTTGGTCAAAGTTGAGTCGGAGGGCAAGACCAACTATCCGGACGATGAGGGGGTCTCCATCCACGTCTTCGGCGAGCGCGACGGCCACCTCATCGAATACCTTCGCTTCGATTGCTTCGACGAGCAGCCCCACTACCATTACGTGTTCCCCGAGCCTAGCGTACCCACCCAGCGCATCATGCTGGACACGGCGGCGGAGGGCGACGGCATGCAGTGGACGATGGAGCGCTTGCGCACCCGGTTGGTGCCGATGCTGGAGCACGCCCACGCCGCAGACCTGGCAAAGCGGGTGGACCGGAAGGCCATCGAGGCGGCGCTGCCCAAGCTCCAGCAAGCGGTGGAGCGCATGTTGGACCGATTGCCCGCCCGTTCTGCGGCAAGCTGAACGCTGCTTCCTCTATCCTGGCTCTCCCTGTCCCAAAGGCTGTACAATCTCCCTACAGTCGGCCCGGCGCTGCCCTATGCACTTGCGCTTTAACTGGAAGCGTCGGGCTGCGGAGGAGGTGGAAGCGCACATGGACATCGTGCTTGACGCCAAAGGACTGATCCCCGCCATCGTCCAGCACGCGACGACGGGCGAGGTGCTCATGCACGCCTATATGGATGAGGCGGCGCTGCGCAAGACCATCGAAACCGGGCAGGCCTGGTTTTACAGCCGCAGCCGCCAGGAGCTGTGGCACAAGGGCGCGACCTCCGGCAACTACATCAACGTGAAGGCCATTGAGGTCGACTGCGACGGCGATACGCTGCTGCTTAAGGGCGAGCCGACCGGTCCCGTCTGCCACACCGGCGCGAAGGGGTGCTTTTTCCAGAAGCTGGAAACACAGGCGATGGCCTTCCAGCGCAAGGAGCAGCCCGCCGCCATCTTGGACGAACTGTTCCAGGTCATCGAGGACCGCAAGCGCAACCCCAAGGAGGAGAGCTACGTAGCCAAGCTCATGGCCAAGGGGCCGGGCCGCATCGGAAAGAAGGTGGTGGAGGAGGCGGGCGAGACGGTGGTGGCTGCCCTGGCCGAGGACCGGGAACGGCTGGCGGATGAGGTGGCCGACCTCTGGTTCCACACCTTGGTGCTGCTCTCCAGCAAGGGCATGACGCCCGACGACGTATGGGCCAAGCTGCGGGAGCGCCGGAAGGAGAAAGGTCCATCCTGACACGTGAGCGGCACGTGCGTTAATCTAGATGGCGGAAAGCTCTTGTTGAGTATGGTCACACCACATAAACGCCTCGGATTGCTGGCATCGCTCCTGGCCCTGGGGGCGGTGTTGCTGGTTGCGCCGGTCTCGACCGCATTGGCGTCGCCGCCGGCGAGCGTCGCTTGGCAACAGAAGTCTTCCCTTTCCCTACCCGTCGCCGAGACTGCTTACATAAGCCAGGGCTGGGACGGTACGATCAGCCACCAGGACACGGCGCGCTACGGCATTGATTTCCTCATCGTGGACCGCTGGGGCTGGTCATATGCAGGGTGGGGCCGCAGACTGTCCGACTATCACACCTGGGGCAAGCCGGTGCTAGCCGCCGCCGATGGGGTGGTGGTGGCGCTGGAAAGCTCGATTGCCGACAACGAGCCGCGCGGCGAACCGAACATGGCCCAGCCCTGGGGTAACTACGTCATCATTGACCACGGTAACGGCGAGTACAGTCTCGTCGCCCACCTGCGGCAGGGCGCGGTCTCCGTGCGCATCGGGCAGCAGGTCTCCCGTGGCGAGCAGCTGGGGCTGGCTGGTAATTCCGGCTTCTCGCTGGCGCCGCATGTCCACTATCAGTTACAGGACGGGCCGGGGCTGAATGCAAATTCCCTGCCCGCAACCTTTTCCAGCTACTATCAGGTCTACGGTCTCAGGGAAACGCAGCGAACGGACCAGGCCCCTCAGCAGGGTACCTTCGTCCGCAGCGCATCCCTAGGCCGCGCCTTCCCGCCGTCCCGCTGGCGCATGATAGCCTCTCGCTGGTAGGCGTTCCTCACGCCCGCTCTGGCGCATCCTCTTGACGGGCGCGCAACGTGATGAGGCAGGGCCGCAGGTCGACGTTTTACGATGCCGCCCGTCGCCTGCACTCCTCGATCACGTCCTTGGGGATGAGCCGCAGCGCCAGCCACACCAGCCCAGGTACGATGATGACGTCGTCAAGCTGGCCGAGGACGGGAATGAAGTCGGGGATGAGGTCGAAGGGCAAGAGCAAGTAAGCCAGTGCAAGGAAGAGGAGCAGCTTGGCGACGAGTGGGGTGCGTTTGTCACGGAGCGCCAAGCGGTACGCGGCGACTTCCCGTCTGACCATTCTGCTGAAGGCACGCAGGCGCTGGAGCACGGCATCACCGGTAAAAGCGGCGTAGCCGTCGCTCTACTTGCTCTCGTAAGGGGAACGTGCGTTGTCCCGTATGCTCGATAGCATAGCCGGCAGCGCAGTGGGCCCAGCGGGCCGCATCCAGCGGCTCATGGCGCTCCAGGTAGCGGGCGATGAACGCCGCCGCGAAGACGTCGCCGGCGCCTGTGGTGTCGACGGCCCGGGCCTGCGTGGCAGGTACGTGTATCCAATCCCCCACACACTTGCGCAGGTAGGCTCCGTTGGGGCCGTCGGTCATCACTGAGACGCGGGCGTGCCGCGCATACTCGTCCGCCTCCGACTGTCCCCTCACGTCCTCGCGTGAGAAGAACAGCAGATCAATGGGCGCGTGACGCAGCGGCGGCTGCCACCGCTCGTGCCGCACACGGCCTGTTGCGTCCCAGGCGCGCAGCCAGCCCTGCAGCGCCACACAACGCAGTGCGTTTGGGAAGGCCCGCAAAAGGCTTGGGCGGACCTCCTGGGCGATGGGGCACAGCAGGACAGCCCTGGGGTTGCGCCAGGACAGCGGAACGTGACGGAGTGTCAACGCCCGGGCAATGCTGTGGATACGCTGCCGCCTGCCGCGCGCCGTGTATGTGTTCTCGAAAGTGGTGGTCTGGTGTGCGGGAATGGAGACGAACGGGATGCTGCCGAGGGCTTCGCCCACAAAGCGCTGGTCATGGGCGCTGGTGACCACCGCCACGCTCAGACCGAGCTGCGCCGCTGTAGAGGCGCCGTAGCAGGCTGCGCCTCCAGGAGAAGATCGACCTTGCGCCTGGAGGTCCGCAGCGATATGTCCTACCAGCAGCAGGTCTGGGACGCGCCGCCTGGGCATTGTGCCCTCCTGGCAAAGCGCTAGACGGAAGGTGAGTCCACGTCCTGGCTGTGCTCACGGTACGAGGGGTATTCCCGGCCCTCTCGCGGCGCTCGCTGCTCGCGGTCTCGCGGCACCCGTCGCTTGGGGGTTATGACCACCTTGCGGAAGCCTCCTTCTCCTGTGCTCTGCGTCGTCACCTTGGGATGATTAGCTAGCGCCAGGTGGATGGCACGGCGTTCGGCTGGGGGCATAGGCTCGAGGGTAATGGGGCGTCCGGTAGTGGCGGCCCGCTCAGCCATGCGGCGGGCCATGCTTTGCAGGGAGTTCTGGCGGCGCTCCCGGTAGTGCTCCACATCCAGGACCACGGAGGCTTTCCCTTGGGCCGTGCGGTGGAGGATGCTGTTGGCCAGGAACTGCAGGGAGCCCAGGGTATCGCCGCGGCGTCCGATGAGGAGACCAGCGTCGTCCCCCTCGATGTCGAAGGTGAGGATGAGGCCTTCGCGTTCGTCGTCGCTGGCGGGCTGGGAGCTCTTGAGGCTGACGCTGGCGGAGACTCCCAGGTGCGTGATGATGGTTTCCAGGAGCTGGCGCGCCTGTTGGGCCGTCTCCAGCCCTTTGGCGATGAGGGAGACCCGGACCCGGGCCGGCTCAGCGCCCAGGCCCAGGATGCCGGACTTGCCCTTACTTAAAACGGTGACCTCTACCTCGTCGCGCTGAGCGTCGAGCTCTTTGATGCCGAGCTCGATCGCTTCCTCCACTGTCTTGGCTGCTATCTCCACGTTTTGCATTTGCATCAACTACACTCTCTTTCCCGGCTTGCGCGGGGGCGGCGGCAGGCGCCGGAGCGGGAACGGGCTGCTTCCGTTGGAAGACGGTGGCGAGGCCGCCCCAGCCGGTGATGAAGTATTGCATGACTATGCTAATGATGTTGGACGCCACCCAATAGAGGGCCAGACCGCTGGGCAGGGTGAAGGTGAAAAATGCGAACATAAGAGGCAGCATCCACTGCATCATCTGGTTCGTGGACTGCTGCCGGGGGTCGGTTGTGGGCATGGTGCTCATCTTCTGCACCACCCACATAGAGGCGGCGGTCAGGATGGCCATGACGGGTGTAGGGTCAGGGAATCCTAGGTCCAGCCACAGAAACCCACTATTGAGGGGTACGGCGCTCTGGACGAAGGGCATTGCGGGATAGAGGTTCTGTGACAGCTTCACCAGCGGCTCCGGCGTGGTAGGAAGGGCCTGGAGGATGGCCTGATAGAGGCCTATCCAGATGGGGAACTGAATGACCATAGGGCCCAGGCAACCCAGAGGGCTGACGCCGGCTTCCTTATAGGCCTTCATCATCTCCTGGGACTGGCGTTGCTTGTCCTTGCCGTACTTTTTCTGGACCTCCTGCAAGCGAGGCTGAAGGGCCATCATCTTCTTGGTGGAACGGAGCTGGCGCAGTGTCAGCGGCATGAGCACCAGCCGCATGAGAATGGTGAACACGATGATGGAGATGCCGAAGTTATTGCCGAGGACGGCAGAAAGAAACACGAGGAGGTTGAGCATGGGCCTCAGGAGGCCCTCGTGCCAGATCAAGAGAATGAAGTCCACGCTCTGCTCCCGCTACTCGCCGAGGTAGCTCCAGACAGCTTTGCCGTTCTGGGTGGCGTCTATGGCCTGCACCTCGCCGTCTGTATTGATGAAGTAGACCAGTTGGCCGTCAGTGCTGAGCGGCGCTACCACAGAGTCGCCTCCGCTCGCGTCCCAGCGTATTGCGCCGGTGTTCAGGTCAAAGGCCCAGATTCGGCCCACTTTGTCGCCTTGTTTGGCGGAGGCGACGATAAGGAGGTCGTTGACGATGACAGCCTGAGTGCGCACAGGCCCGCTGACCTTGCCCTTCCACTTCAGCGCGCCGGACTGGGCGTCGATGGCGTACACAAATCGGTCCATGCCGCCCACGTAGACCACGCCGTCTATCACGAACGGCCGCGCCCAGACCCAGTTGCCGGTGTGGAACTCCCACCTTTTTGCTCCGGTCACGGCGTCCAGGGCGTATAGCTTCTGGTCGAAGGAGCCGATGTAGATGACGCCGTTGTCAATGGCCGGCGTGCCGTTCAAAGCGCCGTCGGCCTTGAAGGAGAAGCTCGGTATTCGCTGGCCTGTGTCCGGGTCCACCGCAATGAGGGCGCCCCGCGATGTCCCAATATAGATGCGGCCTTCGTAGACCACCGGCGTGCCCCACAGTTGGTCACCCGCGTCAAAGGGCTGGCGCCACTTCATCCGGCCATCCAGCGCGAGGGCGTAGAGCTTATGGTCGAGCGACCCAAAGTAGAGAGTGTCTTCATGAACAGCGATGTTGGCCACCACGCGGCCCATGCGCTGTTGGCTGCCGTCCTCTTTGGTGTAGCGGTAGAACTCCCAGTTCTTGGTCAGGTCTTCTCTGCTCAAAGCGATGACATGGCCCGTTTTCGCGTCGACGTAAGAAGTGATGAAGACCTGGTCGCCGACCACGGCTGGGGTGGAGTAGGTGGCTTCCAACCGAGAGGCCCTTTTCTTGGAGTCGTAGGCTTCCAGAACGGCGCCGCCGGCAGGTGGGAACTGGTGCATGAGGGCGCCCTTCTGGTCAAGGCTCACCACCTTGCCTTGCCGGGTGCCCACATAGACCGTGTCGTCGGCGATGGTGGTGCCGGACCAACCCAGCGGATTGTTGATGTTCCGCGTGCAGCCTGCCGCCGCCAGGGCCAGCAGCGCCAGCGCAGCCAGAAGGATCGCCCCCCGGCGCGCCCGCAGGGCTCCTCGGAACGGTGTGTCAAATGATGTCATTATCCTTCTCGTTAGGGGACCGGGTCATAGCCGCCGCGGAAGAAAGGTGTGCAGCGCGCTAATCGGCGGAAGATAAGCCAGCTTCCCTTGATCGCTCCGTGCTTTTCCAGCGCCTCCACGCCGTAGTGGGAGCAGGTGGGCTGGAACCGGCACAGGGGTGGCAGCGCCGGTGACAGGGTGCGCTGGTAGAGGCGGACGACGGCGGCGAGGGCCTTTCCCATGTCAGGATAACTCCTTTCTCGGCATACCGTCATCCCGCAACAGGCGAGCTTGCGTTAGAAGGCCCAAGAGGCCTGCCTCGACCTGCTGATACGTTGCGGTTCGCGCTGGCGCGCGTGCGATGACAACCACGTCCCATCCGGGAATAACGGACGCCCGCCGCAACACCTCACGCATGCGGCGCCTCACTGTATTTCGTTCCACTGCATTCTTCCCCACGCGTTTGCTCACTACAAAGCCAAAGCGGGTCCCGCGAAGGCCGCTGGGCAAGGCCCGCAGGATGGCCAGGCTGTGCGCCCACCGTTTTCCCTTGCTCATTACCAGGCTGAACTGCTGCTTGTCAGTCAGGCGCAGTTCCTGTTGCATGCTGGACTGTAGGAGTGAGCTTGCGGGAGGCGGCCCTGCGTTACAGCTGACCCTAGACGGTCAGCTGCTTCCGTCCCTTCAGGCGGCGCCTATGCAGGACTTCCCGCCCGTCCCGTGTGGACATCCGGGCGCGGAAGCCATGTACGCGTTTGCGGTGCAGGCGTTTCGGTTGCCAGGTTCGCTTTGGCATGACGACCTCAGGAATCGAAGAACGAGGTAGAGTATACGGCACCCCCTTTCATAAGTCAACGAGTTCTCTATCTGCAACCTTGACTTCCGTTCACCCCTCTGATAGCATCACAGATTGCACATGGGGTTGTCCTGACCTAGGCCAGCAGGCTTCAGCGCAGCCACCGCTACACCATCTTCCGGCGCGTTCCCAGCGGCAATCAGGAAGGAACAAGGAACGCATGTCTTTCACAAAAGCGCTCAAGTGCAAAGAGTGTCACCGCGAGTATCCTCTGGAGCCGGTGAACGTCTGCGAGTTCTGCTTTGGCCCCCTGGAGGTGGCGTACGACTATGAGGCCATCGGACGCAGGCTCAGCCGCCAGAGCATACAGAAGGGGCCTCTCAGCCTGTGGCGCTACAAGGAGTTGCTGCCCGTCAACAGCGAGAACGTGGTGGATATCAACGCCGGCTTCACGCCTCTCATCAAGGCTGGCAACCTGGGCAAGCACCTCGGCCTGGACAACCTTTACCTGAAGAACGATTGCGTCAACCCCTCCTACTCCTTCAAGGACCGGGTGGTAAGCGTGGCAGCTACCAAGGCCCTGGAGTTCGGGTTCACCACCCTGGCCTGCGCCTCCACCGGCAACCTGGCCTGCGCCGTCGCCGCCCATGCCGCCAAGGCAGGGATCAAGGCCTACGTCTTCATCCCCGCTGACCTGGAGCAGGGCAAGATCCTCGGCGCCGCCATCTATGGCCCCACCATCGTAGCGGTCCAAGGCAACTACGACGAGGTGAACCGCCTGTGCAGCGAGCTGGCGGACAGCTACCGATGGGCCTTCGTCAACATCAATGTGCGTCCTTACTATGCCGAGGGCAGCAAGACCCTGGGCTATGAAGTTGCGGAGCAACTGGGGTGGCGAGCGCCGGACCACTGTGTGGTGCCGGTGGCCTCCGGCTCCCTGCTCACGAAAATCTGGAAGGGCATGCAGGAATTCTCCCAACTCGGCATCATCGGCCCGGTGAAGACCAAGATGCATGCCGCTCAGGCAACGGGCTGCTCTCCCATCGTCACCGCCTTCAAGGAGGGCGCCTCCTTCATCAAGCCGGTGAAGCCCCGCACTATTGCCAAGTCGCTGGCCATTGGCAATCCGGCGGACGGGATCTATGCGCTGGACACCGTCCGCACAACCGGTGGCCGGGGCGTGGACGTGAGCGACGAGGAGGTCATCGCTGGCATCAAGCTGCTGGCAGAGACGGAGGGCATCTTTGCGGAGACGGCGGGTGGCGTCGTTGTCGCCAGTCTCAAGCATCTCGTCAAGCAGGGCGCCATCAAGCCGGACGACCTGGCGGTGGCCTATATTACCGGCAACGGCCTCAAGACCCAGGAGGCTGTCGCCGATGTAGTGAAGCCCCTGTTCATTCAGCCCACGGTCGAATCTTTCCAGCAGGCGCTCAAGGGGCGCTAGCCTGAGGTGAAATGGGGACAGCCATGATTCGACGGCGCATCAAGCTCACCTTTCCCCCCAAGCTCATCACCGAGCCTGTGATCTACAACATGGGCAAGAAGTTCGCCGTCATCACCAACATCCGGCGGGCCAATGTGGAGGAGAAGTGGGGCTGGGCGGTGCTGGAGTTGGACGCGGAGAAAGAGGAGGAGATAAATAAGGCGCTGGAGTGGGCAGCTAAGCAGGGCGTGCGGGTGGAGCCCATCACGGGCGATGTGGTGGAAGGCTAGCGTTCTATAGTAGCCCACCCTACAATAGCAATACGTAGAAGACCAGTTCTGGCAGGAGAGGAGTCTAAGCTATGGGTGCAGTGGTCCGCATTCCCACGCCCTTGCGCCGGGTGACCGGCGGCAAGGACCAGGTCACAGTGAACGCCACCTCGCTGGTTGAAACCATCAACGATCTTGAGCGCCAGTTTCCAGGCATCAAAGAGCGGCTCTGTGACGCCTCCGGCCAGCTTCATCGCTTCGTCAACATCTATGTCAACGGGGAGGATGTGCGCTTTCTCCAGGGCCTCAACACCGCCGTCAAGACCGGCGATGAGGTAAGCATCGTGCCCGCCGTGGCGGGCGGCGCCTAGCGGCTCCCCCTTTTTCTGCTGGTGCAAACAGGAAGGCTATGTAGCCTTCCTGTTTTTCTTTGTCGCTCTGACGTTTGTAGTGCACTTTGTGCGCCCATGCGCCTGACAATGATGGCGGCTTGTCGTTTTGGGGAAGCGAGGTGGTGGCCTTCATGGTACACTTTGGTGCTTATACCTCAACGCTATCCGCTCCTGGATGGGGGGTGCGATACCCCGCCCTGGAGGATTGTGTGTTGCTTGGGAAACCCAGGGAAGACGCCGGCCAGAAACGCGCCGCAGTGGCGGCTCTCTACGAGACCCACTTTGAGCGGGTCGCGCGCTACATCGCCGTGCGCATCGGCGACATCAGCGAGGCGGAGGACCTGGCCAGCGAAGTCTTCGTCCGCGCCCTGCGCTCCGTAGCCGACTACAAAGAAAGCGGAGCGCCCATGGAGGCTTGGGTCTTCCGGATCGCCCACAACATCGCCGTGGACCACCTGCGCGCCAAGGGTCGTCGTCCTGCCGCTGTACCTTTGGATGCAGTTCCCTCCGCCGCCAACATAGGGGGAGACCCTACCGAAAGCTTGGAACGCCAGGAAGAGGTCCAGCGGCTCCACGAAGGCATTCGAGAGCTCAGTGAAGCGCAGCGGCAGGTGCTTGCTCTGCGTTTGGGCAGCGAGATGACAGCGGAGCAGGTTGCTCAGGTGCTGGGTAAGAAGCCGGGGGCGGTCCGCGAGATGCAAAGCGCCGCCATCAAAAAGCTACGGGAGCTGTTACGGGAGCGACACAAGTCGTAAAGACCTATGGAACGCCAGTTTGACCAGATATTAGACGAATGCCTTGACCGGCTCATGCTCAGGGGAGAGTCGGTGGAGGACTGCCTGGCCGCCTACCCTGAACATGCCGCTGAGCTGGAGCCGCGCTTGCGCCTCATAGCTGGCGCCGTCCACACATATGCCTTCACACCCAGTCAAGAAGCCAAGCAGCGCGGGCGGCAACGGCTTCAGGAGGAGCAGCGCCTGCTGGAGCAGGAGGAGATGACGCGCCAGAGCCGGAAGCCGGCCTTCCCATTGCTCACAGAGGGCTGGCGCCGGTGGGCCACGGCCACCGCGGCCCTTCTGGTGTTCGTTCTGGCAGGGGGTACGGGCACTGTGTTCGCCTCGCGGGGCGCCGTGCCCGGCGACACACTCTATCGAGTAAAGCTGGCGGCGGAAGATGTCCGTCTGGCCTTTGAGTTTTCGACATCGGGCAAGGCCGAGCGTCAGTTGGCCTACGCCGAACGGCGAACGAAGGAGATCGGCGAGCTTGTGGAGAAGGGCAAGGAGTCCCGTGTGAAGGAGGCGCAGGATCTGCTGCTGGCCCATCTGACATCGGCCCGCGCTTCTCTCGCTGGCCTGTCGGGAGAGGACGCTGCCCGTCTTGCCATGAGGGTGGCAGCGAGCGCCGACACTTCTCTCGGCGCTCTCCAGCAGGCGTTCGCCTCTGCGCCGGACGCCTCTCGCGACGCCGCAGGCCGGGCCTTCGCGACGTCCAGCCAGGCCTATGGCGAGACTCTTGAGAGGGCGGCGACACAGGCGTCCGACCGCGTTGTCATAGGCGGCCCCGGCGTGCTCCAGATCTTCGCCATCGACCCGCCGGCCCCGCCAGTCGACCAGGTGCTGGTGGAAGTGGCTGGCGTAGAGGCGCACCTCATTGGGGAAGGCCAGGGCCGGTGGATTACTATCAGTCAGACCCCGCAGACCTTTGACTTGCTGCGCATCGCGGAGGTGAGGAGCTTCCTGGCCGAGCAGAGCATCCCCTCAGGAAGCTACACGAGGCTGCGGTTCACTATCACTCAGGCCACGGTGCTTGTGAACGGCGTTGAGCATCCGGTGAGGGTGCCCAGCGGCCAGGTAAGCCTGGTGCGGCCCTTCATTGTAGAGGAAGGCAAGACCACGGTCCTTTTGCTGGACTTTGATGGGGAACGCTCGTTGCGGATGGCGGGTCAGGACGGCTATATTCTCACCCCCATTGTCCAAGTGCTGGTGGAATTGCCGGGCAAGGCGGAACGCCCTGCAAAAGAGGAAGAGCGCCCTACGCCGGGCGTGCCGCAGCGTAAGAAGGTGGAGATTGAGGGGTCTGTGGAAGCCGTCACAGCGGACGGGATAATCATCCGTGGCCGCCTTATCATCGTCGAGAGCGCAGTCCCACCCGGTGTTTCCCTGGAAGTTGGGCAACGCGTCCATATTGATGCCGTAGTAGAGGCGGATGGTGCCTTCAGGGCGGTTGCCGTCGATGTCAAGGGACAGGACGACAAAAGGCCAGGCCAAAGCCCTGACAGGCCGAAGCCAAATGAGGAACGTCCAGCCTCTCCTCCGGCATCGCCGTTCGTGCCAACCCCTACTCTGCCGACTGTGGTACCGACTGTGCTGCCGACCATCGTGCCGCCCGTGACACCGCCACCGACGCGACTCCCACCACCTCCCACTGCGCCCCCGCTGCCCACGCTCGTGCCGACGCTAATCGCGCCAACGGTTATACCCCCTAGCGCAACGCCCGGACCGCCGACCGTTCCTCAACCACCACCGCAGCCGACTGTTGTGCCGGCGCCACCCACTGTGGCGCCGTCGCCTGTCGTGCCCACCATCGCGCCCACGGTTACACCGCCAATACTGGTGTCTCCAACGCCTGTGCCCACAGTGGTGGCTCCCACCATCGCTCCGCCGCAGCCGACTGTTGTGCCTCCCGTGTCCTCGCCGATCCTCCCGCTGCCTCCTCTCCCAACAGCGGCCAGCCTCCTTTAGTCTCTTCCAGTCTTGCTGCTTACAGCGTCATAAACCTGCTCCTTCGTTCTGGCCCTTGTTCTTGTCAGTCCTTCGTACTGTGTCACCTGACGCTGTCCCTTAGCTGTCGTTCTGGGAATGATGGAGAAAGAGAGGAGGTAGCCATGAGGACATTCATGAATATGGCGCTCAGGCCTCGCCCGCCTGCTTCCTCCGAGCAACCTGACGGGACACCTTTGCAGGAGTACGCCTTGGGCCAGCTTCAGCGAATCGTGTCTCGGCTGAAGACGTATGAAGGCCAGCCCGTCCACGACACCTTCTATCTGCGGCTGCTCAAGCGGGTGGCATACGCCTTCTATCGTGAATGCCAGGATGCGGGCGTGACGGCTGAAGCCATCGCCATTCTGCACAGTCTCACCCAACCTGTCCAAAAGGACGATGCGCCCGTTTCCCCCTAGACCTGACACTGGGTTAAGGGAGACGTTTTGGGTTATGACATCGCACACAGCGCTGGAAGCGATGAAGAAGAAAACAGGACCATTGATGAAGGAAAAGGAGGACCTATGAAGCGACGGATTCTGTTCCCACTGTTAGGACTGAGTGTACCCGTGCTGCTCCTTGCCGCCTGCGGCGACGAAAGCACACCGAGTACGAGCACGCCCGGGCCATCGGGCGCTACCGGCAAGGCCGTGCTTGCCATATCGGACGCGGCCCCAGACATGGGTGCGATACAAAGCATCAAGATTACCTTCGATGCGGCAAAAGTCCATGCCTCGGGCGGCGCCTGGACTACGGTAAGCACGACGACGCAGACCTTCGACCTACTTGAGTTGAAGGCGAAAGGCACCGCCCAGCTCCTGGCTGAAGCGGACCTCCAGCCCGGAACTTACGATCAGGTGGAGCTGAGTGTCTCCAAGGTCATAGTGGTCGACGACAAGGGCCAGCATGAGGCCAAGCTCCCCAGCAACAAGCTCCAGATCAAAGGCGACTTAGAAGTCAAGACCGGCTCTACCGCAGTCGCCAACTTCGACTTTCTGGCAGACCAGTCGCTCCACGTGACTGGCGAAGGCACCTACATCCTCGCGCCAGTGGTCAAAGTGGAGACGAGGTCAGAGGCCAAAGTAGAGGTCCAAGCTAACAAGGAAGTGCGCATTAGCAGCGGTCGGGTCAAGACAGACCACCAGGTGGGCATGGACGCGGAAGGCTCTGTGGACGTTGGACTCCGCATCCCGGCGGACGCCGTGTTGAGCATCGCGGCCTCCGGTAAGATTGTCCAGCCCAAGGGCCAGGCTATGGCGGTAGGCGTCGTCAAGGCCGTCGACACCGCCAATGGCACCGTCACTATCACCACCAAGGGTGGTAACGAGATCGTGCTCCATATTGCCAGCGACAGCCAGCTCAAGGTGCGCAACGAGAAGGCCAGCTTGGCTTCGCTCGCCGGCAACATCGGCGCTGAGGTCACGACGGAGTTCAACGTTGAGACCAAACGCGCCAACCAGATCGTCGCTCGGGCTGACGATAAGGCCAAGGCTGAGGTGGGCGCTGAGCTTTCGTTGAGCGGCACCATCAAGGCTGTGAACACCTCGGCGGGCACGGTGCACATCGAATCGGACAGCGGCCCAGACGTCATCCTCAAGGTGGACTCCGACAGCAAGCTGCAGCTCGATGGCTCCGGCACCAGCCTCCTGACGCTGGCTGGCAGGATCGGCGCCCGTGTCCAGGCCACCTACGACGCCACCGGTCATGCAGTCGAAGGCCTGCAGGCTCAAGCTGAGGCCACGGTGACCGCCAGCGGTACCCTCAAGGCGGTGGACATTGCTAAAGGCTCCATCACCATCACCACCCAGGCTGGCGCTGATGTCACCCTGGACGTGGCGTCCCACAGCAAGGTGCTCATCAACGGCTCTCTCGCCACCCTGGCATCGCTGAAGGCCGCGGTCGGCTCCACAGTGACCGTGACATACAGCCAGCAGAGCAAGGTGGTCAACGAGATGAGCGTCCAGGCCACAATGGAACAAAAAGCGAACGCCAGCGGCGTCATCAAGGCGGTCAACCCCGCTCAGGGTACGGTAACCATCCAGACTGGCAGCGGTCAGGAGATCGTCTTGAACGTGACGGCGGCCAGCAACGTTGTAGCGGACGGCGCCATCTCCTCCCTTGCCCAGTTGGCTGCGAACATCGGCGCCAAGGCGACCGCCCTCTACGATGCCCAGACACGGTTCGCTACCTCCATCAACGCCGAGGCCCACAGCCAGGGCACGGCGCGGGCCAGCGGCATACTGAAGCGGGTGGACCTGTTGTCCAGCAACGTGACCATCGCTACCGGGTCGGACAGTGATCTTACCCTCAGCATCACTCCGAGTTCCAAGGTGTTCTTTAACACCGCCCTCTCCAGCCTGGCGTCCCTCGCGGTGAACCTGCTCGCTCCAGTGACCGTGGAGTACAATGCCCAGACGAACACCGCCCTTGTCTTGAGCGCTCAAATTCCACCCGGGGTCACACCAGCGCCGCAGCCCACGCCGACGCCACGGCCCGGCGCGACGCCTACGCCGCCGGCGAGCGGAGTGGTCTCAGTGTCCGGCACGTTGAAGGCGGTGGACCTGCTGGGTAGCAGTGTGACCATTGCCACCCAGTCCAGCGGCGACCTCACGCTGAAGATAGGGCCCAGTTCCCGACTGTTCCTCAACAGCACCTTCTCTATCCTGGCGGCTCTCGCCCTCCAGATAAACGCGCCAGTGACAGTGGAGTACAACGCCCAGACGGAGACCGTCCTTGTCCTGAGCGTGCAGGGTCAGTCGAGTACGCCGTCCCCAACCCCATCAGCGTCGCCAACAGCTACCCCTGCGCCGCAGCCCACGCCGACACCTCCACCGGCGCCAACGGCTACGCCATCGCCCCAGCCTGCGCCGACGGCCACGCCCACGCCCGCGAGCGGTGTGGTCTCAGTGAGCGGCACCCTTAAGGCAGTGAACCTGCTGGCAAGTACGGTCACCATTGGCGTGCAGGGCGGCGCCGATCTTGTCCTGAATGTGGGCGCCCAGAGCCAGATTACCATAGGTGGTTCGGTAACCAGCTTTGCGGCGCTGACGACCAAGATCGGCTCTCAGGCGGCTGTTGAGTACAACGTGCAGACAATGGTGGTGCTGTCGCTCAACGTAGCGGCATAGACCGGTTGTTTTGACAAGCAGTGGAAGGGAGGCCCCGGACGTCCGGGGCCTCCGCTTTTGAGGGCTACGCTGGCTCCTCTTCGGGTGCAGCTAAGTCCCCGCTCTCCACCTTTGGCTCTGGCTTGGAGCGATTGAACAGCCGCCACTTACGCTGCTGTTCCCGCGCCACATCTTCGTCCACCGGCTTGTAGCGGGACAGGAAATCGCGACGGAACACGGCGAAGGTGCCGTTGCGTATCGCATTGCGCATGCAGGCCATGTGGCGCAGAAGGAAGCGCAGGTTGTGGATGGTAGCCAGGCGGTAGGCCAGCAACTCCTCGCAGCGGAAGAGGTGGTGCAAATAGGCGGCGGAGAAGGTACGGCAGGCATAGCAGTCGCAGGTCTCGTCCACGGGGCCGAACTGGCGGCGGAAGCGGGCATTGCGCAAGTTGGCGCGGCCCTCCGGTGTGAAGAGCGCCCCGTTGCGGGCGATGCGGGTGGGCAGCACGCAATCGAACATATCGATGCCGCGCGCGACGTGCTCGACCAGGTCCTCCGGTGACCCTACGCCCATCACGTAGCGTGGCCGGTCGGATGGCAGGCGCTCGACTGCTGCTTCCAGCAACTCCAGCTCCAGCGCCTTGGACTCGCCCACGCTCAACCCGCCGATGGCGTAGCCGGGGAAATCGAGGGCTGCGATGGCCTCGGCGGAGCGCCGTCGGCCCCCGGCATCGAAGCCACCCTGGACGATGCCGAACAGCGCCTGGTCCCGTCGCTGGTGGACCTGCTGGCATATCGCTGCCCAGCGGTGGGTGCGCTCCGTCGCCTCGTGGACGCTGGCAGGCGCGTCGCCATAGGATGGGCAGTGGTCGAGGGCCACGATGATGTCGGCGCCCAGCGCCTCCTGAATATGAATGGCGTCCTGCGGCGATAGGAAGCGCTCCGCCCCATCGATGTGCGAGCGGAACAGCACGCCCTCGTCCGTAATGTTGCGCAGGCGGGCCAGGGAGAAGACCTGGAAGCCGCCACTGTCCGTGAGGATAGGGCCGTCCCAGGCCATAAAGCGGTGCAGCCCGCCCGCCTCCCGCACGATGTCCGCGCCTGGCCGCAGCATGAGGTGATAGGT
>JACPQI010000029.1 GCA_016190545.1 Chloroflexota bacterium | reverse complement strand
TCGGGCCGTCCCAGCCGTCCTACCGGCACCGCGCGTTCCCGCTCGGCGAAGTTCTCCACCCCCACCGTCTGCCGCAATAGGGCTGTGTCCGTCGACGACGGCGACACGCAGTTCACGGTGATGCCCAGCTTGCCCAACTCCGCCGCCAGCGACCGTGTGAAGCCCATGACGCCCGCCTTGGCGCTCACGTAAACAGACTGGCCTGGGGAACCCGCCTTCGCCGAGTCGGAGGTGATGGAGATAATCCTGCCGTACTTTTGGGGCACCATGTATTCCAGCGCCACTTTGGTGCAGTTCAGCACGCCGAACAGGTCCACATCGACGATGGAGCGCCAATGTGCCGGGTCCAGGTCCTTGAAGTGTTGCATCGGCACTGTCCACCCGGCGTTGTTCACCAGGATGTCGATGCGGCCCAACCTCTTCACCACATCCTTGCAGCCTTGCTGTACCTGCTCCATCTTCGTGACGTCCACCGTTCCAGCGAGGGCTTTCCGACCCATAGCGGTTATCTTGGCCGACACGGCCTCCGCCAGTTCTGGCCGAATGTCCCACACGGCTACCTGCGCCCCGTCGCCGGCCAGCCGCAGCGCGATGGCCTCGCCGATCCCACGCCCCCCTCCTGTGACAATCGCAACCTTGTTCTCCAATGTCATACATTTCTCCTGCGCTTCGCTCGTCGCAAGTGACCGCCGCAGGCGGCCTCAGTGCTTGCCCAAAGTCTTGTGCAGACTACCGGTCTGGCCTATGATACATCACTGGGCCATGACTTCCAAACATTCCCGTCAGCGCCCGGTGGCTCCGTGGCCGGCGACGCAGGAGTCGTCCGCGTCGGGACTATGGATCATCGCAGTCCTTACCCTTGTTGGTCTTGGCCTGTCCGCCTATCTCACTACACTTCACTACAGCGCATCCCTGGCATTGTTCTGCTCCACCGGCTCGTCCTGTGACATTGTCCAGCACAGCAAGTACGCCACCCTCTTCGGTGTGCCTGTGGCCCTGGCTGGAGCGATTGGGTTTAGCGCCATGTTGCTCACACTCCTGTGGGCGTGGAAGCGGCCCGAGCGATGGCCGCTCCTCTATGCTCTCGCCTTTGTGGGGTTCGTTTTTTCCGCCTATCTTACCGTTGTCGAGCTCTTTGTCATCAAGGAAGTCTGCCCATATTGCGTCGCCGTCTTCGCCATTGCCGCCGCAGTCCTGATATTGGCCCATCCCCGAGTCCCGCGCGCCTGGCTGGTCTCCCTGCGAGGAGGCCTCGTAACCCTCGCGGTGGCGGCCATCGTGCTTGGAGTGGCCATCGGGGCCCACCAGACGAAAAACGCTACCCAAGGCACCGAGTCTTACCGCGTCGCCCTCGCCAAGCACCTGACGGAATCCGGCGCGGTCATGTACGGCGCCTACTGGTGTCCCCACTGCGCCGACCAGAAAAGCATGTTCGGCGACGCCATTCGCTACGTGACCTATGTGGAATGCGATCCGCGTGGCGAAAAGCCCAATCCCGCGCTCTGCAATCAGAAGGGGGTATACCTCTATCCAACCTGGGAGGTTGGCGGGCGCATGTACACCGGCGTGATGTCCCTGGAGCAGCTGGCCCTTCTTACGGGATACACACCGCCGCTATAGGGCACGCATGGTATCATGGGTAGGGTTGTCGGCCCTACAGACACCTATGGGAAATCGGGAGATGCTCATGGCCCAATCGACGCCTCCTGTCATCGCCATCAATGCCCATAATGTGCATAAGGTATATGACACCGGCAAGATCAACGTCCACGCCCTGCGCGGCCTTGACCTGCAGGTGGAGAAGGGCGAGATGGTCGCCATCATGGGCCCCAGCGGGTGCGGCAAGACCACTCTGCTCAATTGCCTCTCCGGCCTTGACGACATCACGGACGGCGAGGTCCTCATCGAGGGCCAGGCCATTCACAAGTTCCCTGACAGCAAGCGTACCGAGTTCCGCGCCCGGCGCATGGGCTTCGTCTTCCAGTTCTTCAACCTGCTGCCTGTGTTGAGCGCCGTCGAGATCGTGGAGCTGCCTCTCCTGGTGTCCGGCTACTCCGTGTCCCAGGCCCGCAAGCTGGGACTGGAGGCCCTAGACATTGTGGGCCTGGTGGCGGAAGCCCATCGCAGGCCTGCTGAACTGTCCGGGGGCCAGCAGCAGCGGGTCGCTGTGGCCCGCTCCCTGGTCAACAAGCCCGCAATCGTGTGGGCGGATGAACCCACCGGCAACCTGGATAGCGAGACCTCCGGCACCATCATGGACCTGCTTTGCCGCCTCAATAAAGAGAGCCACCTCACGTTCGTCATCGTTACCCACGCGCTGGAGGTAGGCAATCGTGCCCACCGTATTGTGCGTATGCGCGACGGTCGCATCGAGCGGGAAGAACGCAACGAGGTGACAAGCGCCATGTCGGCGGCCCGGAGCTAGCTTATGGAGAAGCTCTTCGGCATCCCCATGGGTGGGCTGGCCCTGGGGTTGGCCGCTATCGTCATCGGCATCGCCGTCCTCACGGCCCTCCTGGCCCTGCGGAACCGCGTCATGTTCAAGCTGGGCGTTCGCAACGTGCCCAGGCGGCCAGCCCAGACCTTCCTCATCATCCTGGGCCTCATGCTCGCCACCCTCATCATCTCGGCGGCCCTGGGCACCGGCGATACCGTCACTCACAGCATCCGGAGCCTGGTCATCGAAAGCCTGGGGCCTACCGACCAGATGGTCCATGGTCAAGGCAAAGACGGCGTTCTCTTCGGCCCCAGCACCGGTCCCCGCTATTTCTCCGCGCAACAAGCCGCAGAGCTACAAGAGCGTCTGGCGGGAGACAACGACATTGATGGCATTACGCCCGCTATTCTTGAGCGGGCCCCCCTCAAGAGCCTTCGCTCCGGCCAGCATGAGCCGAGCGCCCGCCTCCTGGCCGTCAGCCCCAAGACAGGTGACGCCTTTTCCCTCTTTCACGTGCGCGGTGGCGGCTCCATTCAAGCGGACCAGGTCCCGGATGGCAGCGCCTACGTTAACGCCCGGGCAGCCCGGAAACTCGACATCGTTGCCGGCGATACGCTGGAGATGACTCTACGCGGCCAGCCCGTTCCTGTCACGGTCCAGGGTGTGGTCGAAGACCTGGGCACCCTGTTCGACACCGGCGAAGGGCGAAGTGCAGAGCCGGTGGTCATCACTTCCCTCCCCTTCGCCCAGCGCGCCCTTGGGCGCAGTGGTGAGATCAACCTTATTTTGGTCTCCAATCGCGGCGGCCACATAGCCGGGGCGGAACTGACTGACAAGGTGACGCCCAAGGTGGAACAAGCTCTCGAGGGCAGCGGCCTTACCGTCCGCAAGAGCAAGCAGGAGGCCCTGGAGTTCTCCGACCAGATCGGCACCGTCTTTACCTCCGTCTTTGTGATATTCGGCCTCTTCTCCATCGCCGCTGGCATTCTCCTCATCTTCATGATCTTTGTCATGCTGGCGGCGGAGCGAAAGACGGAGATGGGCATGGCCCGCGCCGTCGGCGCACAGCGCCGCCACCTGGTCCAGATGTTCCTCTTTGAAGGGGGCCTCTACAACCTCATCGCCGCTGCCGTCGGCGCCACATTGGGCGTCATCGCCAGCTACGGCATGGTGCGTATCATGGCGGCAGCCCTCGCCGCCACCTCGGAGGACCTCTTCGATTTCCAATTCAGCTTCCGGTTGCGGAGCCTCATCGTCGCCTACACCCTGGGCATTCTCATCACCCTGGTCACCGTCGCTTTCTCCGCCTGGCGGGTGAGCAAGCTCAACATCGTGCGCGCTATCCGAGACCTGCCGGAGCCCAGGCTGGCCGCGAAGGGCCGGCTCCTCCTCTGGGGGCTGCTCGCTACCGGACTTGGCATCTTGCTCACCTTCGCTGGCAGGGGAAGCGTTGAACTGGCACCCTTCATGCTCGGCGTGTCCCTGGTCATCGTGGGCGTTTCAGTCCTCATGCGACGCTTCGGAGTTCCGGAGCGCGGCGCCTACACCTTCGCCGGCCTGGCCCTTCTTGTCTGGTGGCTGGTGCCATTGGACCTCACGGAGCCTCTCTTTGGAGAGACGCCCGGCCAGGGTATGGAGATGTTCGTGCTCTCCGGCCTCATGGTGGTCCTGGGCGCCGTGTGGACCGTCATTTACAACTCCGACGTCGTTCTCACCGCCGTGATGCGCCTCTTCGGCGGCATACGCAGCCTCGCTCCGGTCCTCAAGACCGCCGTCAGCTACCCCATGACCAACCGCTTCCGCACCGGCATGACGCTCGCCATGTTTTCTCTTATCGTCTTCACCCTGGTGGTCATGATGGCTATTACCGAGGGCAGCAAACGCGCCACCGCCGATGTGGACCGCACCACCGGCGGCCTCCACCTCGTCGGCTCCGTCAGCTACCAGAACCCTCTCGCCGACCTGGAAGGAGCCGTCCGCAACGCGCCTGGCATCAGTCCCGGCCAGGTCGAGCGCGTCGTATCCCTGTCCACCTTCGCCATTGGGGTTCGCCAGCAGGCCCCCGAGGGCGAGGCCCCGCGCGAGTTCGGCGTCTATCCCCTGCGTGGGCTGGACAACAGCTTCCTTGATTTTGGCGCCTTCAAGCTCCGCCTCTTGGCCGAAGGCTATGAAACGCCGGCCCAGGTCTGGCAGGCTGTCAAGCAAAACCCGGACTTGGCGGTGCTGGATCCCCTCGTTGTCCCAACCAAGAACCGCTACAACTTCGGCTTCGTCCCCTCGGACTTCCGCGTCACCGGCTTCTACATGGAGGACGAGTCCTTCAAGCCCGTTGGCCTGGAAGTGCGCAACCCGCTTACCAACGAAGTCACCACCCTCACCGTCATCGGCGTGCTGGATCCTACGACGACCTTCTTCACCGAGGAGTATGTGAATATCGGCCTCTTCACGTCGAAGGCTACAATGGACCGGGTCACCGGCGTCCCCATTCCACTCACCACCTTCTTCGTGCGTCTCGCTCCCGGCGCCGACGCCAAGGCCGCCGCCGCCGCTCTGGAAGCCGCCTATCCCGCCAATGGCCTGGAGGCCACCAGTGTCCAGGAGGAGTTGGATGATAACAACCGCGCCAGCACTATGTTCAACTATCTCATCACGGGGTTCACCGCTCTGGGCCTGGTCGTAGGTATTGCAGCCTTGGGTGTCATCACCGCCCGCTCCGTCGTCGAACGGCGGCAGCAGATAGGCATGTTGCGCGCCATCGGCTTCCAGCGCGGCATGGTCCAGACCAGCTTCCTGCTTGAAGCATCCTTCGTCTCCCTGCTCGGCATCGCCATTGGAGTGGTGCTGGGCGTGATTATGGCCTGGAACATCAGCCTCTACGTCAGCGAGCAGTTCGAGGGCTTCGTCTTCGCGGTCCCCTGGCTCCAGCTTGTCGTCGTCATCATCATCGCCTACCTGGCCTCCCTTCTTACCACCCTTGCCTCGGCCAGGCGCGCCGCCAGCATCTATCCCGCCGACGCTCTCCGCTATGAGTAACCCAAAGACAGCGCCCGCCAAGATTGCGGAGGTGGTGGAGTCCGCCACCACCGAGTTCGTGGCCCAGTGCTACGACCTGCACCATAGCCCGCCCTTCGGCTCCCTGGTCCGCGTCTCCCCCGCCGGCCTGTCACTCACTACTTACGGCCTCGTCTACCTCGTCACTACCACCAGCATTGATCCTGGCCGCCGGCCCGTCGCGCGCGGCCAGCATGAGGAGAGCGAAGAGGCGCTCTACCGCAACCATCCCCACCTGACCCAGCTCCTGCGCACCGAGTTCCGCGCTCTCGTCGTCGGATGGTCGAGCGGCGAGGCCCTGCGCCACGGCCTGCCCGCCCAGCCGCCGCGTGTCCACGACTTCGTCTACGGCTGCTCGATGGAGGAATTGCGGACCTTCGGTGCCAGCCTCGACTACCTTTCCCTGGTCACAGCGGCCCGTGCGCTGCCCGCCGTCGACGAGCTCATTGCCGCCAGCATCCGCACCCTGGGCGCAGCCCAGCCGGACCCGGCCGCCTTCCGGCTGGCCGCGGGCAAACACCTGGCCCGGCTCCTCAGCGGCGACAGCCAGCGAGTCGGCTCCGTCCTACGCGCCTTGCGCTAGCCCCGTGCGGCCCGCGCCTCTAACTCGGCCCGGACCCGTTGCGGCGTCGGCGCCAGGAACAGCGCTATCCCGCCTACCACATACAGGCCCACGAAGACCGAGAAGATCAGGGTGTAGCTGCCGGTCGCGTCATAGGCAAGAGCGGCGACGAGGGGGCCGGAGGCGTTGCCGAGCATCTGCACCAGTGTCGCGACCCCACGGATCGCCCCTAAAGAGCCTCTCCCATAGTATTCCTGAAAGATCACATGGACGAATATGTTCACCATTCCAAAGATGGCGCCGTAGAGCACGGCGAAGAGGAATGCCGTGGCTACCCCGTTGACGTTGATGAGCAGCAGCGCCGCCAGCGCCAGCCCCACATACGCCGCGCCCAACGCGAACCGGACGGGGAAGCGGTCGGCGATGAGGCCCCCTATGAGCGAAGTCCCCAGGCTGACAAACGACCATACCGTGATGACCAGC
>JACPQI010000022.1 GCA_016190545.1 Chloroflexota bacterium | reverse complement strand
TTTACGAAGGCTGCGGTACTTTCAGATCTCTCCCATTGATGAAGCGGCGGTCATCGAGAAGTTCCTCAGTCACCTCAGGCTGTGGCCGGTCCAGGCCCACAGCCCGCCGAAATGCATCGCAGCATAGGCGCCCAGCGCGGCCTCACCGAACGGTGTCGTCCGTCCGGGTCCGCCCCGGGTTGCCCCCCTCCAGCCCCTGGCCCGTGCGTCGCCCCGGCCCCCTCTCGCTTGACCAGGTTTCGCTTGACACCGCGCCCCCCGGCTGCGGTATGCTTCGCTTTGTCTCGGCCTGGGCGGGCCCTGCGCCGCCCTCGTGACGCCAGCCGGGCCGCCCGGCCCAAAGGAAATTCGTATCACCTCCGGCAGCCATCCCGACCGCCTAATCATCCAGCCCCGAAAGAGGTAGCCACGGAAAGACAATGTGGAATGATATAGAGATTCTTCGGACGTTCAACTGGTGGCTGGGCTGGATCTCCATCGCCTTGATCCTGCTCGGCAGCGTGGGCATCACAGCGGCAAAACTGTTGATTGATCGAAGGATCAACGGACTGGAGCGAGAGAGGGGTAATCAGCTTAAACAGCAACTTGAGGACAGCCGGCGACGGGTGGCTGAACTCGAAGAACGCCAGAAGCCACGAACGATCGATCCCGCTCGTGCAGAGGACGTGGTCCGAGCTCTAAGAGCGAGCGCTTCGAAAGAGATCACTATCGGAACGGTGACCGACCAAGAGGCAGCTGCTCTCGCGGGGCAAGTGATTCAGATTTTCCAAAAAGCCGGCTGGAAAGTGAGCAGCGGGGTGTTCCCGACCGTTTTCGTCAGAGGACTGGTCATAGTCGTTAAAGATGTATCACAGCCCCCAGCAGGTGCAGAGGAAGTTCGTAAGGCGTTCCTGTCAATAGGAGTCGAAATCAACATCGAAACACTTCAGGGATTCGGTTCGGACAAATATCCCGTGCTCATTGTTGGCAGCAAGCACTAAATTCGGGCCGTACCTTGAGGGTGGTCGGGGGTCTTCCAGCGTTGCGACGGCTCCGGGGATTTATTCCGGTAAGGATTGCTCCCGCCTCGGCACCATCCAACCCGGCATCGGGGGCAGCCCTCTCCGCTGATCTTCCGAACTCGAAGGAAGTAGTGGCAGGATCGATTGCAGTTTGACAGCAGCTTGGCTCTTAAGTTAGACGCCATCACGCCAACAACGTGAGAGCGCAGCGATGAGCGGGAATTAGAAGCTCTATCTGTCCTTGGTTGTCCTTGGTGGGAGCGTTTCTCAGCATTGCCGGCTTCTACGTCTCGAACGCCTCATCCTTCCCAGTTGTCCAGCGACTCATGGCACCATCATACGTTGCGGCCAAGAAGGCCATCGCGCGCATCCAGCAAGAGGGTTCAATACGAGCTGGTCAACCAGGATTTTCGGCTTTGGCCGAAATCGTGGAGAATAAAGTCGCCGAGAAGAACAAGCACGTTCCTCGATCCGTGATTGTACTGGAGAAACTGGAGGCGGAAGGAGGAGGTATCCGCTTCGGCGTAACAACCTCGAGGCCTTTTGTGAGACTGAAGATGATCTTCCGTAATCAGCAACAGCCAGTCCAAGGGGATCTCTTGGACCTTGCCGAGGCAGTCGAGGAGAGCTGGAAGAGTCGCAGCCTATCGTGGGCAGCATGGGTATTTTGGATTGGCATCGTCCAGACTGTCTGGCCTCTGCTGATCGAGACAAAGGGGAGGAGAGTCGTACGCCCGGATGGGGTCGACGACGCCTAATGAGGCCAGTGCAGCGGAGGCTTGCTTTGATCACGGCGCTGACCGCCAGGGCGTTGACCAGGAAGCCGGCAGCCTGGATCGCATTGACTGGAAATGGCGCCGCACTGGCGGCGAGATCCAGCGCCCGGACGGCTTCCCTCCGAATCGGAGTGTGAAGACTTGAAGAATGGGGGGTGGGGATGGGGATACTCGACGAACTGAAGCGCGCGGAGGAACTCGCTCGGCATATAGATGATCTTCCGCTTTATGACTTGATCGTTAAAATTGAATCCCAGGCCGTGGATCTCGAGGCACAGAACGTTGCACTCAAACGGCAGAACGCGGAATTGAATTCCAGACTCGCTTCGCTCGAGCGGACCCGTGAAATCAACCAAAGTTTCGTAGTGGATCGAGATGTCGGGTGGTTATCCACCCCCGATGGGAAGAGGGATGGCCCATTCTGCCCAAGTTGCAGGGACACTTTAGACAGGCCCCTCCGACTGGTGCCCCTTCCTAATCCGGCATTTGTTCGCTGCCCGTCGTGCGACATGCGGGGTAGACTCTACCCCGAAAGGGATAGATGGCCATAACAAGAAGTGGTTGAGGATCTTAGCCCCTGAATTGCAGCACGGCCTACGCTGCCACCAGCGCCGCTGCCCCTGATGACTTATGCCCCGGAAGTTCCATGGGTACGGCAAGGCTCTGGGTTTTCCTCCGAACAAGGTAATGGGCATCACGACGTACGGGGGAGTAAGGTTCAAGGCAAGGGGCTGTCGGGTTACAGCAACGTCAGCCGGGGGAAACGGAAGAAGACCCAGGCAGGAATGTCAGAAGGAATACTGACGGAAGTGGTCGAGGTCCCACCTCCCTGCTTGTGCTGAGGGCAGACAGGGGCCTGTGGCCCGCCAACGCGCACAACTCTTCGGCGGGGTACCCGTTGCCGTTTTCTCTGCAACGGGTCGTCCCAGCATAGGCGTCCAGCGCGGCCTCTCCGAACGGTGTCGTCCGTCCGGGTCCGCCCCGGGTCACCCCCCTCCAGCTCCCTGGCCCGTCCGTCGCCCCCGCCCCTCTCGCCTGACCCGTTTTCGCTTGACACCGCGCCCCCTGGCTGCGGTATGCTCCCCTCCGTGTCGGCGTGGGCGGGCCCTGCGCTGGCCTCGTCAGGCCAGCCGGGCCGCGCAGTCCAAAAGCAAATTCCTCACCCGGGTTCGCCTGCGGCCTCGCGCTTCACAGCTAGCTCTCGCCATGATGCCGACATGCTGAGTTACAACAGCGATCGCGAGCGGCGCTTTTTTGGATGTACGTCGAGTCCGCGAAGGGGCGCGCCGTCACGATCGCCTCCGTCCCTAATCCTGCGCGCGCTCTCGTGGGTCATGTGGTCGAGACCATCAGGTCCCTTCTCTATCCGACCTTCGGTATCGGGGGTGTTATATGCCGCCAAAATCAGAGAAAGAAGCCAGGGAAATGGTCAAAAAGCTGCTGAAGGAGATTGCGCGGCTGAAACAGGAAGCCGAAAAACAGGGGCTCATGTTCCAGAGTCTTAGCGAAGAGGAGCTCTTGAGGAAAGTGCGCGGAAAGTCATCTCATTCGCCCTTCATTTCTTCGTGGTCGTGGAAGAACCTGACCTCCGCAGGCAGCACGACGTACCTGAACGTATGGGCTTTCAACCCAGACTCCTTCGCATGGCATACGGTGTTCTTGAGTATGTTCTTCGGTCCTCCCAATTTTTTTGACGATATCGCACAGGCCTGGCTCCACCGGGATACCCGGTGGCCGGAGCTGTCTACCGGGCCATTCAGTATCCCAGCTGGGGCAATCAGCCCCGGCCAGAACTTTACCTTTGCAGCAGCGTCAGTTCCGAGTACGACCTATCACGGGCTGGCCACGCTCTGGAGGGGATCGTTTTTCGGTAAGCAGTTCAACTTCTTCGACGCGGTGCGCTTCGATGTGACGATCCTTTAAAGGTGCGCGGCGTGAGCGGCGCAAATCTTCACGGCGTCATCAGGGTAGGGGTGCCAGAGGCTACGGCGACGGCGTTGCAGCGCCGCCCTCTCGCCCAAGCCGGCGGACTGGCGATCGGACGCGATGCAGAACCAGACGGATGGCGAACTGTTTTGGAAGATCTCAACGTAACGGTGGGGGACGTTGCGGCTTTAGTGGCTTTACGAAGGCTGCGGTACTTTCAGATCTCTCCCATTGATGAAGCGGCGGTCATCGAGAAGTTCCTCAGTCACCTCGGGCTGCGGCCGGTCCATGTCCACCGCCCGTGCGCATCCGTCGCGGCGTAGCCGGCCCGCGTGATATCACCGAACGGTATGGTCCGTCCGGACTCGACCTGAAAAGCGGGACGCCCTTAAGTAGGTAAGCAACTCGCTGGACGGCGCCCACGCCCGAGCGAATGAGATGCCTTCTTGAAGGGGCCCGGGCACTCAAGCCGCCTGCGTTGGCTCAGCGATCGTGGCGGAAGTGCTCCACTTCCTCTGATCGGACCTGGCTCGGACTGGCCGGCGGCCCCGCACCCCGGATGGCGAATCGTTCCGGACGGACCAGATTTCCGACTTCCGCTCGGTAGCACCTTCCTATCGTTTTCCGGCTCGGAGTCGCGTGTACTCCGCCACCAGCGTGGAGTCGTCCAGCGCCTGCTCAAACTGCCTCAGCCAGTGAAGTACGTAGCTGTCATCCAACTTGTCGCCCTGCCGGCGAACGACGCTTGCCGCGTCCTCGTGATCGCGCAGGCGGGTCGAGACCAACTTGTAGATGACCAGATCTTCCGGACTGCAGACGCAGATCGTTGCGCCGGGCTCCACCTCGACACTCCGCCCACGTCGAATCGCCTGCACGTCATACGGTGTGTCGGCGAGCAACAAGTCCAGGCGGGTTTCGGCCGAGTCCTGCACGAAGAGCATTGCCTGTTCTGTCAACGCGCGTCGCGGTTCGGGAAGCAGCGGAGTGTAGTCGGGTGTGAGTACGGCGAGGAGGCGGTCCGCCTCATCGCGCCCCAACAAGATCTTGAGGTCAACATCGCGGGTGACGCGCGGCTCGCCCCACAGAGCGCTCGCAACACCCCCGATCACTACGGAGGGAATGTCAGCTTCCTGCAGACGCTGTTGGAGCCTCCGAATGGACCGAACCAGGCTCTCCATGCCTCTCCTGCCATTCAGCCAAGCGGCGTAGGCGAGTTTGAAGCTCGGCCAGGGCCGACTGGCGCTCCGGCCCAAAGAGCGCCGATGTGTCCCGCAACTGGTGCTCGAACACCTGCTGTAACTGCAGCCACTGGCGGAAACTCTCCTGGGCGGTCATACCGCGGAACAGGCGTGCTTCTGCCCGCTCGACCTCCTCCCACCCTTGGCGCACAGCGCTCAGGTCACGCACGGATGACTCCTCAGCGAGGGTTCAATCGGAAGAGATTATACCACCAACGATCGAGGGCGCACACAGGTATCTCCATCCCCGCCGGTCAACTTGGTCAGCAGCCCTCGCCAGCCTATTCCCCTCAGAGGTCGAGCCGGACGCCTCTAGTCAGTGAATTCGGGCTCCACGCGATGCGGGATCAAGCCCCGCTCGTGGCCCAGGGCGAGCAGGCGCTTCACCGCCGCGCGACCCCGCTCCCCGTAGTCCAGCGTCAGGTCGTTGACGTACATGCCGACGAAGCGGTCCGCCAGCCGCCGGTCCATGTCCCGCCCGAATTGCATGGCGTAGGTGAGGGCCTCTTCCCGGTGCGCCAGCGCGTACGCGATGCTCTCGCGGAGGAGGCGTGAGGCCCGGCGCATCAGGGCCGGGCCCAGGTCCTTCCGGATCACGTTCCCGCCCAGGGGAAGGGGGAGGCCGGTTTCCTCTTTCCACCACTCGCCGAAATCCACCACCTTGTGCAACCCGAGGGACCCATACGTCACCTGGCCCTCGTGGATGATCAGGCCGGCATGGACGCGCCGGGCGACGACGGCATCCAGGATCTGGTCGAAGGGAATCACGCTGTGGGCGAGCGACGGGTTCCAGAGTTTCAACAGGAGAAACGCGGTCGTCAGGATGCCGGGCACCGCAATGGATGTGCCCTGGAGATCCTCGCGGCGCAGCGGCTCGCGGGCCACCACCAGCGGGCCGTAGCCGTCCCCCATGCTGGCCCCGTGGGGCAACAGGGCATAGCGGTCCGCCAGGTAGGCATAGGCATGGAAGGAGACCGCGGTGACCTCGTACTCGCCGCGAAACGCGCGCTCGTTGAGGGACTGGATGTCATCCAGCACGTGGACGCATTCCAGCTCGGGATCGCTGACCTTGCCCTGGGCCAGCGCATAGAACATGAAGGCGTCGTCGGCGTCCGGGCTGTGGGCGATGGTGATGCGTCGAGTCATGGCTTGCGTCCTTGGCCGGCGCCCTGGACTTTCGCCAAGGCCTGATCGATGTAGGTGAAGAGGGCGCCCTCCGAGATGAACTCGGGCGTGGTGTCTGGCACACCCAGGTAGTACA
>JACPQI010000021.1 GCA_016190545.1 Chloroflexota bacterium | reverse complement strand
TAGGCCCGGCACATGGCGGCGGCGCCCCAGTGGTTCTCTATGAAAGGGAGGTGCTGGATAAGCTCCGTGGGAATGACCAAGACCTGGTCGATGCCCATAAGGTCGAGGTCGCGGATGCGGTCTTTGGCGTAGTAAGCGCCCTTGTGGTCCAGGTAGTCGATCTGCTGCGGGGTGAGGTCTATGGAGCGAAGGGTCCGGATGATCGCTTTTGTCATGCCGGGGCCGGCGCTGGTAATGGGATTGGGCACGTTGTTGCCCAGCTTGAAGCCGCCCCAACTCATTTTGCGGCCGTTGAGCAGGACGTTGGGGGCATATTCCCTGAACTGCCAGTAGGAGTTCATAACTAGTTCTTTATCTTTGGCCGGGACGTACTGCTCCCAAATCTCCATGGGGTCATTGATGTGCGCATCGCAGTCAAAGACGGGGAACGTCTTGGTCATTTCCGCCATATAAATAACCTCCCAGGCCTGCTTGTTCAATAAAGTCGGAAGGAGACAAGTCTACTTGGGCAAATTCCCAGTGTCAAGGGGCGTACGGCAAGAGCATAGGAAACGCATGTGGCAGCATACGGTCTGGTAGTATTTGCATAGGTGAGGCCCGCTACGGTATTGTGAGGAGAAGGGCACGATGAGCGCCTGAGGGAAGGTGAGCAGCATGAAGGCATTGGTCAAGCCCCGGCCCGGCCCTGGACTTGAGCTTATTGATCTGGCAAAGCCCGTGGTGAAGCCCGGAGAGGTGCTGCTGCGCTCCACCGGATGTGGCATTTGCGGCGGAGATGTGGACAATTGGCGCTGGAAGGAGTACGTGGCCAATCTCATCAAGGGGTTCCCACGTGTCATCGGCCACGAGTTTTCCGGCCACATCGCCGCTGTTGGCGAGGGAGTGACAGGGTTCAAGGTGGGAGACCGGGTTGTGGTGGAGCCGGCGCCAGGCTGCGGCCAATGTGACCTGTGCCGCATGGGGAAGCCCAACGTGTGTTCTAACCAAATTGTGTCCGGGCTAAGCCGGGACGGGGGACTGGCCGAGTTCGTTACCGTGCCAGTTCGCGCCCTTTATAAGATCCCGGATTCCATCAGCGATGTGGAAGCGCCGTTGCTTGAGACCCTGGCCGTGGGCGTGCATGCACTGGAGCGGACGCCTATTAGCCCAGGCCAGTCCGTGGCGGTCATCGGCGCGGGGTCCATCGGGCTGCTGCTGGCGCAGGCGGCGCGCGCCGGGGGCGCTGCGCCACTCATCGTCACGGGCACCTCCCGATCCAGACGGCGGCTGGAGCTGGCGAAGCGGTTTGGCGCGGAGGCCACCATCGTGTCGGACACAGAGGATGTGGTGAAGCGGGTCCGACAGGTGGCAGGCGGCGAGGGTGTAGACGTAGTGTTCGCCGCCGCCGGCCCGACCGATTCCCTCAATCAGGCGACGCAGATAGTGCGTCGCGGCGGGCGCATCTGTATCCTCGCCAGTTCCGACGAGCCATGGATGTTCAAGCCCTTCTCCACCAACCAGTGGCGAGAAGTGGACATGCACTTCTCCAGCAACCGTATTCCCAGCACCTGGTTCCAGACCATCAGCCTGGTGGCTACGGGCCGCGTGGACCTCAAGCCCATCATCGACCTGGTGTTGCCGCTTGAGCGGTCGCTGGAGGGGTTCCAGCGCATTGCAAATGACAGGGATGTGGTGAAGGTGGTCATCACGCCGTAGCAGGCCCCGGCGCTCTCACAACGCCTCCAGGATGACGGCGAATCTGCGGCCATCCGTATCCCATTCCTCATGGGCCTCAAAGTATGGTTCGTAAGGCTCGGCCTGCTGGAAGCGCTGCAGGACCTGTTCCCCAAGACGGACGTACTCTCCCATGAACACGTAGACCACCTTGCCTTCGTGCCTGCGGTCGATGCCGCCATCGCCGCCGAATTCCAGCGACCGGTCTTCGCCCTGCATCCCGGGCAGGAGGAAACGGCGCGTTTCGTAGTCGTAGGACCAGCGCTCGGAGTAGAAGTACACGTAGGTGTCTTGGTCGAAGGTCTTGAGGCGCTCTATGACCCGGACGAGGTCGTAGGAGTAGGCCCATTTCACATCGTAGCTTGTGACCCAATCCTTGAAGTAGTAGGTGACGTTGGTAAAGCTGAAGAACGCCAGAAAGCCCGCGATGCCGAGGGCAGCGGCAGCTCCTCCGGCAAGGCGCGGGATGCGCTGAAGCGGGCCAACGCGTGCCAGTCTCTGGTAGCCCCCGGCGAGCACGCGCAACGACGTGTCAAGGCCAAGGGCGATGCAGAGCATGATGAAGGGCATGGTAGCGAGAAGCCGGCGCTGCTCGCCGGTAAGGACAAGGAAGACGGGAATGACACCCGCAAAGAGCCCCACAATGATGAACTGGTATTGCATCCGCCGCAGGCGGATGAGGGTGGCGAGGAAACCCAACCAGAAGAAGGACTCAGCGATCCTGCCAAGCAAGGGCCTGCCCCCTACTCCATCCACGCCATCTACAGGCACCGGATTATGCACGTACAAGAGCACCTCGCGCACCCGGTCCAGGAAGACTTTCGCCTTGCTCCAGAAGCCGTGCGCTGCGGTATAGGCAGGACCGTTGAAGAAGGATTCCAGGTGAAGTCGCTCGCTGAAGATGCTCCGGTGGGTGAGGAAGAAGATGAGGAAGGGGAGCGCGGACAGGAAGGAGTAGAGGAGGAAGATACCGAGAGAAGCCCGCTTAGCCTTCGAGCGGTCGAAAAGGAGGCGCGGCAGCAAAAGGGCCCAGACGCCCGCAAAGTAAAAGGGAAAGTTCTTATGGGTGTAGAAACCCAGGCCCAGAATGATACCGCCGATGACCATATGCCGCCATGAGTCGCTGCGCCAGCCCCGGACGAAGAAGTAGAGGCCCAGGAGCAGGACCAGCGCGGCCGGTACGATTGTCCAGCCGGCGCGGCTGTATGTAAGGTGCCAAGAGGAAAAGGCGATGAGCGCCGCCGTGATAAAGGCGACGCGTTTGGAGAACATCTCCCGGATGAGCAGATAGGCGACCGGCACGGTGGCGGCGCCCAGGAGCGCCATGGTCAGGCGCAAGGTGAAGACGGAGGGGTGAGAGAGCTTGAAGATGAAGGCGGTCCAGTAGAGGTGTCCCGTGGCATGGCCCAGAGTGACCGGGGTCCAGATGCCGAGCAGATCGCCGTGGGTGATTTTCACAGCCTCCAGGGCGAAGGCGGCCTCGTCGCCGTGCATGCCAGGCGGCAGGTCACCGAGCCGGTAGAGGCGGAGGGCGAGGGCGCCACCCGTGAGGGCGATGAGGAGACACGTTTCCCAGAACAGGGGGCGCGACAGCAAGCGACGGTCCATCACTGCACATGCTAGACGAGCGTAGGCGTTTGCTGCAACTTCAACCGACAGAAGGAGGTGGGGAAAAGGAGGAGGGGGCTCGCACGAGCCCCCTCCAACGTTTTGCTGCGGACTGCCTTTTACCTGACCGGCGCCACGGTCTCGTAGTTGAAGGCGACGTATGCGCCCGCGACAGGGTCCCAACCCTTGATGTTCTTGCTGGCGGCGTACGTGCCGGCGATGTTGGCGATGCCTATGTTGCTATATTCGTCGCGCATCTTGTTGGCGATCTGCCGGAACAGGGCTTCACGTTTGTTGGGGTCGAGCGCGTTGTTCAGCTCGGCGAAGACGTCCACCTGCTCCAGGTTGAAGCTCAGGTACCCATCGAGGGTAATCATCTGGTTCATGAGCGTCGAGGGGTCAACGGGCGGCGCTAGGCGCCAGCCGCTGATGGCCCCGACGACTTCTGGCGCCTGTGGAATGGGGCGGTAGCGGGCCTGGAAGGCTGCGAAATCGTAAGGCTGAATCTGGACGGTAGCCCCCAGGTTGCTCCAATACCCTCCGAGAATCTCCACGAGCCGCGGCAACCAGGGAGCGCCGCCGATAGTGAAGCTCGCAAGGTTCAGACTGAGGCCTTTCCCGCCCGGGTAGCCAGCGGTTGCAAGAAGGTTTTTCGCCTGCGTCAGGTCGAACGGCACCGGCTTCCACGCCGGGTCGAAGCCCAGGGTCTTGGAGGCGAACGGCCACATGACCGCCGGCGCCCCAGCGCCGCCGAACATGGTGTCGACGACTTCTTGCTTGTCGACCGCCAACGCCAGGGCCTTCCGCACATCCAGGTCTTTCAGCGCAGCGGGGAGCGCGGGGTTGAGCTTCCCACCGACCCGCTCGCGGAATCCCCAGATCACGTATGAGGCGTTCAGAGCATCAGGGATGGGCAGAATAGGGAAGCCGCCCTGCTTGAGAGCGGTGGCCTGGTCAGTCCCTATTTCAATGATCTCCCCCGCGCCTGTCTTGAGCATGGCGACTCTGGTGCTCTCCTCCGGCGCGAGGATGATTTGCAGGTCTTTGAATTGAGGAGTCGGACGGTAGGGATGTTTGGTCGTCACCGCCTCGAACGAGATGCTGGAGCCGCGCTGGTGTGACACGAACTTAAAGGGGCCAGAGCCGATGGGGTGGTCCTCAAAGCCCTTATCGCCGACGCGGTCAGCATAGGCCTTGGGGATGATGCCGCCCTCCATCGCCTGAATGGGACTGACATCGGCAAGGAAAGAGAGCCAGGGCTCATTGGCGTTGACCCGCACTGAGGTAGGGCTCAGCACATCGACCGACTTGAGCTTTTTCAGCCACTGGGTGTGGAAGGACGAGCGGAAATCGGGCTTGAGCGTGCGCTGGAGGCTGAATGCGACGTCTGTCGCGGTCAGCGACGTGCCGTCGTGGAACTTCAAGTCGTTCCGCAGGTCCAGGGTCCAACTCTTGCCATCAGGCGCCAAAGTCCACTTGGTGGCGACGCCGGGGGCCAGGTTGCCGTCTTTTGTCGCCCAGAGCGTGAAGTCGTAGAGCGGGACCATGTAGAGGCCGCCACCGCCGAAGCTGCCGTTCTGCGGGTCGAGCAACTCTTCCAGCAGTGAGGCCAGCACGACGCGGAGCTGGCCCGTGGGGGCGGAGGGTGGCTGCGTAGCCTGGGGCGCCGTGGTTGCAGTCGGCTGTGGACGCGGCGTGGCCGTGGCTTGGGGGGCCGTGGTGGCTGTGGCCTGAGGCCGCGCGGTGGGTTGCGGAGCCGTGGTCGCGGTCGGCTGCGGAACTGCCGTCGGCCGGGGTGTGGGTGTCGCTTCTTCACCGCCGCCGCAGGCGGCTGCAATAACAGCGAGGGTCAGGGCCAGGGCGCCAACGATCTGGGCTTTCCACTTCAAGTCATTCACCTCCACTCAAGATTTCTTCACGGGTCATGGCGCAATGAGGAATTGCTAAAGAATACGGCCAGGCCGCTCTTCCGGATTGCTTTACTATCGCCTCCCCACTGCCGCCAACGGTGGTGGAGATGAGGGGATTCGAACCCCCGACCTTCGCGATGCGAACGCGACGCTCTCCCAGCTGAGCTACATCCCCTCGGGCGGCCTGAGTATAACAAAGGCCTGTACGTGCGTCAAGGAACTGTACTCGTCCAGTAGATCAGTGACACTTGGCCTCCTTTCGTTGGGATTGCCATTGAGTGAGGAACTGATTGGGGGTGAGATAGCCGAGAGCCTGATGGGGGCGGATGGTGTTGTAGGTCCGCTCCCAGGCCAGGAGCTCGCGGTTGAGGGCGGCCACCTCCAGGGAGAACTCCACGACCTCATAGAACTCCTCCGTATGGGTGCGTTGGGCCCGCTCCACGCACCCGTTGAGCTTGGGCGAGCGCGGCGGCAGCACGAAGAGGCGGATGCCCCGTTGCTAGCAGGCCTCTTCGAAGGCCGCCTGGAACTCGGAGCATCCATCCACCTGGATGGCCTTGACGGGGAAGGGCATTCGGGCCAGCAGGGTGTCCAAGAAGCGGGCGGCGGCCGTGGTGGCGGTGGCCCGGGTGTGGGCTTCCACCAC
>JACPQI010000020.1 GCA_016190545.1 Chloroflexota bacterium | reverse complement strand
GAAAGGTAGGGTTAGCCATGCTTCCGTCCGGGTTGAAGACATACTCCTCGTTCAGCGCCCAGCCGACGCCCTGGACGGCGCCGCCCTGCATCTGGCCCTCCACATAGCTGGGGTGAGCGGCCTTGCCCGCGTCCTGGAACACCGTGAAGCGCAGCACATCCACCTTGCCCGTCTCCGGGTCCACCTGCACGTCCACCAGGTTGCCGGCGAAGGCGGGACCCACCTTCTTGGGGTTGGAGGAGGCCGAAGCGGTGACGGGGCCGCCGGTGCTCATCAGTTTGGCAGCCAGCCCCTTGAAGGTGAAGTACTTGCTCGGGTCCTTGCTGCACACGAACGTGCCGTCCCGGAACTCCACCTCCTCCGGCTTCACCTCCCACAGGAGGGCGGCGCGGGCCAGCATCTGGCGCTTGACGTTTTCGGCGGCCTCGATGACGGCCAGGCCGGTGGCGAAGGTGACACGGCTGCCGCCTGTGACATGGGTCCAGCCCACCGAGTCGGTATCGCCCACGCTGGGGATCACGTCGGCGGCGGTCAGGCCCAATACCTCGGCGGCCTGCATGGCGAGGCTGGCGCGTGTCCCGCCGATGTCCACGGAGCCGGTGACCATGGTGATGGTACCATCGCCGTTCACGCTGATGGTGGCGGAGGAGTTGAATCCGGCATTCATCCAATAGCCCACGGACACACCGCGCCCACGATTGGGGCCGGTGAGCGGCGCGTTGCAATGCGGGTGCGACTTCATGGTCTCTAACAGTTGCTTGAGACCAATGACCGGGTGAGGCGGGCCGGCGGGTGTGCGGTCACCCTCCTGCGCTGCGTTCTTGAGGCGCAGGTCGATGGGGTCTATGCCCAGCTTCTGGGCCAATTCGTCGATGACGCATTCCACGGCGAAGGCGGCGGCCGCCGAGCCCGGCGCACGGTAGGCAGCCACCTTGGGCTTGTTCAGCACCACGTCATCGCCTTCAACCAGCAAGTTGTCGAGCTTGTAGGGAGCGAGGCCGGTGTTGGAGCCGCCGCCCATCGGTGAACCCGGGATGCAGCCCGCCTCATACATGAGGCTCATCTTGGCGGCGGTGAAGGCACCGTCCTTCTTGGCTCCGATCTTGCACCGGATGATGGTGCCGGAGGTAGGCCCGCTGGCCTCGAAGACCTCCCGGCGGCTCATGGTCATCTTCACCGGGCGCCCGGTCTTCTTGGACAGGAGGGCGGCCACCGGGTCCAGATATGCGCTGATCTTGCCGCCGAACCCTCCGCCTATCTCCATAGGCACTACCTTGACCACGGACTCGGGGACGGACAGGATGGCCGCCACCTGGTCCCGCACGATGAATGGGGCCTGGGTGCTGGTCCAGATGGTGATGTGGCCGTCCAGGGACCAGAAGACCGTGGCGGTGTGAGGCTCGATATAGCCCTGGTGGACCATCTTGGTCCTGAACTCCCGCTCCACGACCACGTCAGCCTGTGTAAAGCCCTGCTCCACATCACCACGCTTGAACTGGAGATGACTTCCGATGTTGCTGCGGACGCCGGTGTCAGAGCCTCGGTCGAACCGCGCTGCGATGTTCCGCGTGGTCATCTCTTCATGGAGGAGCGGGGCGTCCTTTTTCAAGGCCTCTTCCAAGGTGAGGACGGGCTTGAGCACCTCGTAGTCCACCGCGATGAGCTTGAGGGCCTCTTCGGCGACGTGTGGGTTGTCGGCGGCGACGGCGGCGACGGCGTGGCCTTTGTACAGCACCTTCTTGCTCGCCAGACAGATTTCAGCGAGCATGCGGGCGTTCAACATACCGGTCTCGCCTAGGTCCATCGGCTGGTCGGAGATGATTTTGATGTCGGCGGCAGTGACCACGGCCTTCACGCCGGGCACTCGCAGCGCTTTGCTGAAATCAATCGACTTAATGCGGGCGTGGGCGTGAGGGCTGCGCAGCACCTTGCCGTGGAGCAGGCCGGCGAGCTGGATGTCGGCGCCGTATTTGGCCCGGCCGGTCACCTTGTCCAGGCCGTCGTGTCGGATGGGCCGCGTGCCGACGACTTTGTATTGCCCGTTGTGCTGGGCCTGCTCGGCCGTCTTGCGGTCGGCGGTAGTAGTCATGCCTTCTTCCCCTCCGCTTGGATCTCCTCGCCCGCTTGTATGACGGCGCGGACGATCTTGTCGTAGCCAGTGCAGCGGCACAGGTTGCCAGCCAGCCAGTGGCGAATGCGGTGCTCATCGGCGTCAGGCTCTCGGTCCAGCAACGCCTTGGAGGCGACGATGAAGCCGGGGGTGCAGACGCCGCACTGGAGGGCCGCATGCTCCAGAAAGGCCTGCTGCACGGGATGGACGCCCTCCGGCCTGGCGATGCCCTCGACTGTTGTGACCGTCTTGCCGTTTATCTCCGCGCCCAGGACCAGGCAGGCGTTGACTAGACGTCCGTCCAGGATGACGCTGCATGCGCCGCAGTTGCCGTCGTTGCAGCCCTCCTTGCTGCCGGTGAGGCCCAGCACATCGCGGAGGACCTCCAGCAGGCTCTGGCGGGGCTCACAGAGGAACTCTACATCCGTGTCGTTGACGCGGGCGCGGACGAGGGTTTTCGTGGTCATAGCTAGCTCGCTCCCTGTGCTCGAGATACGGCGGCGCGGAGGGCGCGCTTGGTCAGCACGCCCACCAGATGGACTCGCTGCTTGGCCGTGCCGCGCATGTCGGTGATGGGCTTGGCGGCGGCCTTTGCCGCTTCCGCCGCCTGGGCGAAGGCCTCTTCCGTCGGCTCCTTGCCTGTCAAGAGGTCGCCAGCCGCCCTGGCGAAGATGGGCGTGGGGCCTACAGCGCCCAGGGCGATGCGGGCCGATGCGATGCGCTTCTTGCTCCGGTCAAGCGTCATCGACGCCCCCACACCGACGATGGCGATGTCCATCTCGTTGCGCGGGATGAAGCGTAGGTAGTGGGCGCCAGAGCGGGGCTGGGGCGGCGGGAGGCGCAACGCAACGAGCACTTCGCCGTTCTTGAGCACAGTCTTGCCGGGAGCGGTGCAAAACTCCTCCACCGGCACGGTGCGGCGGCCCTTGGCCCCGGCGATCTCGCAAGTGGCGCCTAACGCTATGAGGATAGGGATGCTGTCGCCGCTGGGCGAGGCGTTGCATAGGTTGCCCCCAATGGTGGCGCGGCCCTGGATCTGGATGCCGCCGATGAGGAAGGCGGCATCGACCAAGCCCGGGTAGAACTGCTGGACCGTCTTGTCCTCGTAGACGCGGCAGCAGGGGACGGCTGCGCCCAGGGTAAGGCCGTTCTTCTTAGAGACGGACAGGGCGTTAAGTTCCGGCACCTTCTTGATGTCCACCAGCCGGTCGATGTGGACGCGGTCGGCCCGTAACTGCACCAGGATGTCGGTGCCGCCAGCCAGGAGCTTGGCCTTGTGGCCGTT
>JACPQI010000199.1 GCA_016190545.1 Chloroflexota bacterium | reverse complement strand
GTGGCTGTCTCCATCATGCTGAGCCTCATGGGGCTGTTCGGGACGTTCTGATACGGCGGCATAGGGTGGCGGAGGAGAGTCCCAGGTGCTGAAGCACGCCATCGATAGCGCGGGGTCCCCTTATGCCTGGTCGTGGGACCCCGGCGTTCTGATTGGTCTAGGCATTATCGCGGCCCTCTACGTCAACGGCCTTGTCCGCTCACGCGACCGCTGGCCCCGTTTCCTCTCCAACTGGCAGCCCATCGCCTTTTTCGCCGGGCTGGCTGCCGTGTTTGCCGCGCTCATCTCGCCCGTCGCCGAGCTGGCTCACGCTCTCTTGTTCATGCACATGGTGCAGCACCTGCTGCTGATGCTGGTTGCCGCCCCTCTCCTGCTGGCGGGCGCGCCGGTGTTTGTGTTGCTGCGCGGGCTGCCCAGCGGCTTCCGACGGACCGTGGCCAGCCCTCTGGCGAGGAATCGTGGGCTTCGCCAGTTCGCCAACATGCTCACGTCGCCCGTGGTTGCGTGGACGGTCTACGGGGTGAATCTCATTGCATGGCACTTCCCGGGGGCCTACAGCCTGGCCCTCAACAACAGCGCCGTTCACGCGCTGGAGCACCTGTGCTTTTTCGGAACAGCGCTGCTCTTCTGGTGGGTGGTAATCGACCCGGCACCGTTCAAGGCACGGGCCTCTCATCCAGTGCGGGTGCTGTACCTCTTCCTGGCGATGGTCCCCAGCAACATCCTCGGGGCCATGCTCACCTTCGCTGCCCACACCTGGTATGAGCCTTACACCATGGCCCGGCGTGTCTGGGGCATCAGCGCGGAGTCGGACCAGCAGGTGGGGGGGCTGCTCATGTGGGTGCCCGGCGGCATAGTGTTCCTGGCCGGCGCCGCGGTTGTGTTCCTCGCCTGGTTTGAGAGCGAAGAACGCAAGGAGCGGGCGGCCCGGAACACGCCTTAAGCACGCTGAGAAACGCCTCTGCTCTCGTTCAGAATGATGGGTGACACTTGGGGTGGAGTGTCCTCATGCACATCGTAAGTGGGAGCGTACCCCAGGCCCGACGCCTAGCCCGGGTTGGGGCAGAGCTCAGCAGAGAGGCCAGGCTGCGCGGACAGTGGATGGAGGCTCCGAGTTCCAGGCGGCCTTCGAAGAGGCCTGCCAGCAACGGGGCATCCGCCTCTTCGTGCTGCCGCCGCGCTCGCCCAAGCTCAACGGGTGCGTGGAGCGGGCCCAGCGCACCCATACGGAGGAGTTCTATGAGGTCGTGGAGTTCTCTCCCTGGAGGTGGCCGCCCTCAACCGCGAGCTCCTGGCCTGGGAGCGGACCTACAACACCATCCGCCCCCACCAGGCCCTTGCCTGGCGCACGTCCCTGGAGTATCTTCGTGCCTGCCACCCAGGGGCTGCCTCCACCCCCACTCCAGTCTCACATGTACTGGACGAGCACTGCCTCTTGCGAGACGTCAAGCGGCTGTGCTATAGTGACTGCGGCCACCGATCCGCCACAGGCGGACGACGAGCCGCACGGAAAGCGCGCAAGACTTGTCGCTTGGATCGGCAAAGACCGAGACGGCAGCAGGGTTGGTTTGCAGACGCCTCTCGGCCTGACCGAGAGGTTTTTTATTTGGAGGGGGATGCCGTTTCAACGCGGGACTGCGCAAATTAGAACCCCACAGAAGCAGGGACAGGACCGCCCTCCGATCTTACCCCTCTTGTCCCTGGGATAAACCGCAGGAAAGAATTATTTAAGGAGGAGAGGGATATGGCATATCCACCACGAAAGACGTACTACAACCCGAGCGGCCACATGTGTTGGGACCAGGGCATCGATAAGAGCGCCCATCACATGGTCTACACCAAGATCCCCGAGAAGAAGCGGGCAATTATCACCCTTAATAACCCGGAGAAGCTGAACGCCGTCAGCCGGGCCGACCACTTTGAGATGATGAAGCTACTGGATGAGATCGAGGCGGACGACGAGGTAAAGGTGGTGGTCATCCGCGGCGAGGGCGAGGTCTTCGGCAGCGGCGCTCACGGCGGCATGGTCGGCTTTCTCCACGGCATCCAGCACGGCGTGCCTGGCGAGCGCAAGGCCCCGCAGCGCACCCGGCTCTCCGCCGACCGCTGGTACTTCCAGGACATGTGGCAGAAGTGGCAGAACTGCTATAAGATCACCATCTGCGAGGCCAAGGGGTACACCATCGGCAGCCACATGTGGTGGGCGCTGACCAGCGACATTGTGATCGCCTCCGACGACGTGGTGTTCGGCCACCCGGCCTATCGCTGGGTAGGCGCCTCGGTAGACGGCCTCATGGCGGTCATGATCCACACCATCGGTATCCGCGCCGCCAAGCGGCTGATGATCGCGGGCAAGTGGATGGAGGCGGAAGACGCCCTCCGCTGCGGCATGGTCACGGAGGTGGTGCCCAAGGCCCAGCTCGAGAAGCGCGTGGACGAGTGGGCCACCGCTGTAGCAATGCAACCCATCGACGGCATCTGCACCACCAAGGCTGCCTTCGAGGTAGCCCAGGCGACCATGGGACTCAAGGCAGGCATCACCGTGGGCGCGGCCATGCACGCCATCAACAGCAACATCCGGTTCGAAGAGGACGAGTGGAACTACTTCCGCGATCGCCGCGACCGCGGTCTGAAGGACGCGATGCGAGAGCGGGACAAGCGGTTTGAGAACATCCCAGGGTTCGCGTTCCCGTTCCGCAAGCATAAGTACCAGACCACCAAGACGCACGTAGCCGAGGAGGCGTACGAGAACAAGTTCAAGTCAGTAGGCCCAGCGGCCGCTGCACAAGAGAAGCAGAGCTAAGCGCGGAAACTGAGAAATACGCTTGTAGGAGTAGGCTACGTATGAAAACGATGAAGATTACGTTGTCCCTGGAAGGGGATCAGGGCATTACCGCGACGCCTGCCTCCTGGCAAACGGAGCTCAAGCCTTTCCAGCACCGGTTCGTGAGCACGTGGGAGGCCGGGAAGTCTGGTGTCATCGAGGTGAAAAACGGCTCCAACAAACCCGTCAAGCTGACGGCAAAGGGCACAAACCCAGTGGGTGTCATCGGCGGCAAGGAGCGGACCTGGGACCTGAAAGACACGGGAACGGTCCCCTACCTGGACATCTGCGGCCTGCAAGTCGCCATCGCTGATGGTCCTTCTGACAAAGAACCTGCATTCACCTTCGTAGGCAAGCAAGCCAAGGTGGTCAAGGAGGGCTTGGGCGCAGGCCAGAGCGTGAAGCTACACTTCAAGTTCTGGCTCCCGACGGTTGTGAGCTATCCCGGTGACCGCACGGCCAAAGTCACCTTCGGCACCAGCTAGACAGACACACCGCGATAGCACTTAGACAAGGTCAGGTTTCAAGGCAAGCCTTCCGCGCACTACGGTAGAGCAGTTTTGCGCACATAAAGAGCCACCAGGAGCACTCCTGGTGGCTCTTTCGCTTCTATGGATAGAAAGGTTAGACCTGACCGATGAGCTGGTAGTACTTCCCTTCCGTCTTGATGGCCGGCGCGATGACCATCTGGGCTTTGTGGAAGTCCTTAATGGCGTAAGCGCCGCACATGCCCATCGCCACTTGGAGAGCGCCCATGAGGTTCTCCGTGCCGTCACTGCGCGAGGTAGGGCCAAAGAGGATCTGTTTCAAGGGCCCTCTGGTGCCTGACTTGATGCGCGTGCCACGCGGCAGCACCGGGTGAGGCGCGGCCATGCCCCAGCTGTAGCCCCTGCCCGGGGCCTCCGAGGCCTGGCTGAATGAGGTGCCGAGCATCACTGCGTCGGCGCCGCAAGCGAGGGCCTTGCAAACATCGCCGCCGGTGCGCATGCCGCCATCGGTGACGATGACGGCGTAGCGGCCGGTGCGACGGAAGTACTCGGCCCGCGCGGCGGCGCAATCAAGGGTAGCCGTGACCTGCGGAACGCCGATGCCCAGCACTTCGCGCGATGTGCAGATAGCGCCAGGCCCTACCCCCACCAGGATGCCTGCAACACCGCTCTCCAGGATTTCGAGGGCGGCGGCGTAGCTGACGCAGTTCCCCACGATGACGGGCGCATTCGTTTCCTTCAGCAGCTTGGAAAAGACCAGGCCTTCCTGGCTCTTGGAGAAGTGACGCGCCGTGGTAACAGTGGACTGCACCACTACCACGTCGGCCCCGGCTTCCACGGCGAGGGGGACGAAGCGCTTGGTGTTGGCGGGCGTCATCGCCACGGCGCAGCGAGCGCCGGCCTTTTTGATGGCACGAACCCGCTCGCCGATGAGTTTCTCCTTAAAGGGAGCGGCATAGACTTTCTGAATGGTCGCGGTAGCCTTGTCCGGCGGCGCGGCGATGATAGCCTGCACCGCCTCGTCTGGGTTGTCATACCGAATGGCGATGCCTTCAAGGTTCATCACGGCGAGGCCGCCCTGTTCGTGCATCGCTATTGCGAACTTGGTGTCCACAACGGCGTCAAGAGCGGCGGCGAGGACGGGGATGCGGAAAGTCAGGTGGTCTAGCGCGAATTCGAGGTTTGTCTGTTCCGGGTTGATAGTGACGTCGCCGGGAACGATGGCCACTTCATCGAATCCGTAAGCCCGGCGTAGCTGCTTTATCTGAGGTAACTCAACCATGGGTCAGCGCTCTTTTGGAAAAGGCACCCCTGGCGGGAAAAGGCCTGGAACATAGCAGGCCGTCAGGTTGAGCATACTCTAGCACCGGCCTTCGGGCAAGTCAAGGGAACCGTCCTGCTATGCAGGGAAGGGGAACGATGGTAGAATCCGCACGGCGGTAAGACCATTCCGAATGGGAGGCGACAATGGCAGCGAAGGTCAAGTTTGGCATTCGTTTACCGGTGGTGCTGGAGGTGGATGGCGGCCCCTGGGAGGACCAGGCTGGTCCCGACACGCTGGTCCGCCTGTCGCAGCAAGCGGAAAAGCTCGGCTACGAGTACGTGTCCGCGGCAGACCACGTTGCAGTGCCCAAGGAGGTCCTGCCGCGCATTGGGGCGCGATGGTACGAGCCGTTCGTCACGCTGGCTTTTATCGCCGCAACCACCACGCGCATCCGCCTGTTCACTTCCATTGTCGTGGTGCCGTACCGGCCGCCGCTGCCGACGGCAAAGGCCGTCAGCACCTTGGACCATCTCTCAGGCGGTCGCCTCATCTTCGGCGCTGCGGCCGGCTACCAGGAGCGGGAGTTCGAGGCCCTTGGGGTGCCGTTCCGCCAGCGCGGCGCCATTACCAACGAATACCTGCGGGCGATGAAGGCGCTATGGACTCAGGAGGTCGCCAGTTTTGAGGGCCGGTTCTGCCGGTTCAGGGATGTGGCTATTGCGCCGCGGTCGATACAGAAACCACACCCACCGATTTGGATCGGCGGCGACAGCCAGGCAGCGCTACGTCGCGCTGTCGAGATCGGCGATGGCTGGGTGCCGACGCGAGTGAACGGTCAGGAGCTACGGCAGATGTTGGATTCCGCCCGCAGCCTGCCGGCATTCGCGGCCAAGGCGCACGCTTTTCCTGTCACTTTGCCGCTGTGGCCGCTCGGAGGCCGCGCGACCCGCGGCTCCCTTACCGTGGATACGCCGCCGCTGACGCCCAGGACCGCCTCCGTGGACCAGGTGCTCGCAGGCATCCACGGCCTGACCGCTGCCGGCGCGACAACGCTGAAAGTGGGTTTCCGTACCAGGAGCGAGCAGGAGTTCGCAAACAACATGCAGTGGTTCGCAGAAGAAGTAGCGCCGAAGGCCTGAGTCACCCGCGCGGTCGGCTGTGTAATCAGCAGCCGACTGGGTTTCCAGCAGACTATTGCGCAATCGGCGCAGACCTGCTATAGTAACGCTGTCGCCAGCGATCCACCGTAGGTGGACGGTGAGCGAGGTCCAATGGGAATAGGTCCTAGTGTCGCTTGGATCGGAGACGACCGAGACGGCAGCCAAGGCCGGGCCAGACGCCCTCTCGGTATAGCCGAGGGGGTTTTTTGTTGAGGAAAACCAGCATCACCGATGTGCCGGGCGTGAAAGTGGGACACTACACCGATGAATCGGGGGTAACCGGGTGCACGGTGGTGCTGTGTGAGGACGGGGCTGTTGGCGGCGTGGATGTTCGAGGGTCGGCGCCAGGGACGCGGGAGACGGACCTGCTGCGATCGGGCAATCTGGTGGAGCGGCTCCACGCCGTGCTCCTGAGCGGAGGCAGTTCGTTCGGGTTGGATGCAGCCGGAGGCGTGATGCGCTACCTGGAGGAACGGCATATCGGCTTTCCAGTTGGGACGGCGCGTATCCCCATTGTGTCAGCGGCGGTCATCTTTGACCTGGGGATCGGGAGCGCGACGGCGAGGCCAAGCCCGAAGGACGGCTATCGTGCCTGCCGGGAGGCCAGCGCCGCTATGATCGAAGAGGGGAGCGTCGGCGCCGGCACCGGCGCAACAGTCGGCAAGGCCTTGGGCCGCAAACGGGCCGTGAAGGGAGGCATCGGTACAGCGAGCCGCAGACTGTCGAGGGGCACCGTGGTTGGGGCGCTGGCGGTTGTGAACGCGCTGGGCGATGTGGTGGAGCCAACAACTGGCGAGAAGGTGGCCGGACCGCGCCGGGCAGATGGGGCCGGATTCGAGGATACAGTGGCGCTGATGGCGAGCGGTCGCTGGACGCGGCGTGTCCGAGGGGCCAATACCACCCTGGCCATAGTAGCCACAGACGCGCCGCTGACCAAGGACCAGGCGAACAAGCTGGCGCAAATGGCCCAGGACGGCATTGCGCGGGCTATCCGGCCCGCGCACACCATGTACGACGGAGATGTGGTCTTTGCGCTGGCCACGGGAACCAGCCCAGCACACTCTGAAGTGACGGCGCTCGGCGCAGTCGCGGCGGAGGTCGTGGCCGAGGCGTGTGTACGCGGCGTGCAACGGGCCGGGGGTCTGGCGGGAGTGCCGGCAGTATCGGAGCTGGTAGCGTGACGGAACTTCAGGTGATAGTGCAGCAGCATCACACTCTGAGAAGGAGGTAAACGTGCCAGAGCCAAGGCGGTATGAAAATTTGGAGCTTTCCGAATCGGACCGGGCTATTTTGAAGACAGTGGTGGACGGCTCCCTAGCAGCACAGGAGCTGGCGGGAAAGGCGAAGAAGCCTATCCAGGCGCTGACCCAGAGGGAGAAGGTGGTGCTGAAAAAAGCCGCCTCCATCCTCAGCGGCAGCGGCGACGTTTCTTCCCTCAAGCTCAACGCCGGGCAACTGACCATGTTGGAAGGCGTGCTCCGAAAGAGCTCCGAGACGCTGGAGGAGCATTCGGACATCATCCAAAAGACCGGGCGTATCACCAAGGCGGCAGCGCAAAAGGTGTCGAGTCCCTTCGTAAGCGCCCTGGGCCGCCAGGTGCCGGACGTGGAGAAGAATCCCAGTGCGGCGACGCAATTGGCCAGGGAGATGAAGGGCTTGTACGGCAAGCTGAAACGCTTCCGCGAGAACCTGGCGATCCAAATCGAGTTTGGCGAGCCCAAGGGCGGCAGCTCCAAGAAGAAGTAAGGATGGTGGCGACGATGCGCATGATGTTGAAGAGCAAGATCCATCGGGCCCGGGTGACGGAAGCCTGCATCGAGTACGAAGGCAGCATCACTATCGCCAAGGACTTGATGGAGGCAGCCGACATCTTGCCCTACGAACAGGTCCATGTCCTCGATATAGACAACGGCGCTCGGCTCCAGACCTACGCCATCGAAGGGCCGCGCGGCTCCGGTGTGGTGTGCATCAATGGCGCTGCGGCCCGGCTGATGCACCGTGGCGATACGGTTATTATCCTCACCTACGGAGCAGTGAATGAGGACAAGGCGCAGGACTATCATCCCACGCTGGTCTACGTGGACCGGGACGATCAGAACAAAATCGTGACCACAAAGAGCTAGCATCGTGGTGATGTATCGAGGGGCCAAGGCGGAGGTGAAGGCGATGCGTGTCACCATTCAAGAGGTCCAGGCCATGAAGCAGCGCGGGGAGAGAATCCCCGTGCTGACGGCCTACGACTATCCGACGGCGAAGCTGCTTGACGGCGCCGTCGTGCCAATCCTGCTCGTCGGTGACAGCTTGGGCATGGTGGTGCTTGGCTATGACTCCACTATTCCGGTGACGATGGAGGACATGCTGCACCATGTGAAGGCTGTGGCGCGCGGCAGCCAGCGGGCCATGGTGGTCGCCGACCTGCCGTTCATGTCCTATCACCTCAGCGTCGAACAGGCCCTCACGAACGCGGCCCGCATGATCCAGGAAGGCGGCGCCCAAGCCGTGAAGCTGGAGGGGGGCGCGCGCACGGCGGCTACGGTCAAGCGCATCGTGGAGTGCGGCATCCCGGTCATGGGACACATTGGCCTCACGCCGCAGTCGGTGCACCAGTTAAGCGGCTACAAGGTGCAGGGGAAAACGCCTGCCGCCGCGGCCCAGCTCCTGCGGGATGCCCAAGCCCTTGAGGACACCGGCGCCTTTGCTATTGTGCTGGAATGTGTGCCTGCACCCTTGGCCAAGCTCATTACCGAGCGAGTGAAGGTGCCGACGATCGGCATCGGCGCCGGGGGGGATTGCGATGGGCAGGTGCAGGTCATCTCCGACATTCTGGGGTTGTTCGCGGATTTTGCGCCCAAGCACGCCAAGCGTTACGCTGAGCTTCATCAGACTATAAGGCAGGCGGTCGGCGTGTACCTGGATGAGGTGAAGAGCGGCCGTTTCCCCACAGCGGCCCAGAGCTATGCTATGGAGCCGAGCGTGCTTTCCGAACTGGTGACGATCAAAGCGGGAAGCCCTGAAAAAGCAGAAGCCCCCGCCTAGCAGCGGAGGCTTCTGGGAGGAAGGCGGACTTCCTGCTACTTCTTCTTTCCACCCTTCTTGGCTGGGGCCTTCTTCGCGGTCTTCTTCGCCGACTTCTTCGCGGGCATGTTTCCCACCTCCGAGTAAACTTTATAGGAATACTATTTCCTAATTTCTATTTCGTCAAGTGTTTTGCCGGTTTATTTCCAGGCAATTTCGTGCTGACATTTTGCTAGACTGGGGGCGCGACTATGCGAGTCTGTGCAACCATAGCTGAATGCAAAGTGGTACGCCAGGCAATGCCGGGCTCCGTGGGGTTTGTCCCCACGATGGGCTGTTTGCATGAAGGACACCTTGCGCTAGTACGGGAAGCGAGGCGGGAAAACGACCACGTTGCAGTGAGCATCTTCGTCAACCCCAAGCAGTTCGGCCCTGCGGAAGACCTGGCCCGCTACCCACGCGATGTCCAGCGCGACCTCGACATGTTGACAAAGGCGGACGCCGATATGGTGTTCGTGCCAGACGGGGAGGAGATGTATCCATCCGGTTTCGATATGACCATTGACGTCGGTGAACTAGCCCGTCGATTGGAAGGGGCGAGCCGCCCCGGCCATTTTCAGGGCGTGGCCACGGTTGTCGCCAAGCTCTTCAATATCGTTGAGCCCACACGGGCGTACTGTGGGCAAAAAGACGCCCAGCAAGTGGTCGTTATCAGGCGGCTGGTGCGCGACCTGAATATGAACCTGGAGCTGCGTATCGTGCCCACCGTGAGGGAGCCGGACGGCCTCGCCATGAGCAGCCGCAATGTCTATCTCAGTCCGGCGGAGCGTGTTGCGGCCCTCGCCCTGTGGCGGTCGCTGTGCGCCGTCCAGAGTCTCTACCAGCGGGGAGAGCGCAGCGCCGACGCCTTGCGGAAGGCGGCGCTGGACGTCTTGTGCGCCGAACCGCTGGCGAAGGTCGACTACGTGAGCGTGGCAAGCATGGAAAATATGCAAGAGCTCGAACGTGTTGAGCAGGGCGCGGTGGTGTCGCTCGCGGTGTGGATCAGTCGCACACGGCTCATCGACAATATCATCCTGGAGCCGCGCTAGGCGTTCCACAGGCCTACGATGGGAAAGGGCAAGCGCGATACCACGCAAGAGCCGCCGGTCTCTCTCACCCTGCGGTTGGGAGAGATGGGGCCAGAAGGCGATTGCGCGGCGTCCTACGACGGCGACACGGTGACGGTCAGCTACGGCATCCCTGGTGAGCTTGTCATTGCGGAGGTCCGAAAACGCAAGAGCGGCAGGCTCGAGGGTGAGGTGGTACGAGCGCTGGAGCCTTCGCCGTACCGAGTGACGTCGCGCTGCCCCTACTACCAGGCCTGCGGCGGCTGCCAGTGGCAACACATCAGCTATGAACGACAGCTTGCGCTGAAAGGGCAACTGGTCCGCCAAGCGTTGGAGGCGGCAGGGTTCCACAACCCGCCTGCGGCGGAGACTATTCCAAGCCCGCAGCCCTGGCATTACCGGAATCACGCCCGGTTTACAGTGCGTCGCGGTGGAAGGCTTGGCTTCGTCAACCGGCACTCGCGCCGCTTTGTCCCCATCGACTATTGCCACCTTATGCATCCCTGGATCAACCATGCGCTGGCAGTGCTCCAGGGGCGATGCGCGGAGACGACACAGCTTTCCATTCGCTACGGCGTCAATACGGGAGCGTGGCTGCTCCAACCCGCGTTGCTCTCCCCTGACGTATCAATGGCGTCGGGGCAGGGCCACTATGAAGAAGAACTGTGCGGGCGGCGTTTTCGTATCGCATCGCCGTCTTTCTTTCAGGTCAATACGGCGCAGGCTGAGCGGTTGCTGCACGTGGTGCGGGAGGAACTTGGCCTTACAGGCCAGGAGACCATCGTAGACGCGTATGCGGGCGTCGGCACCTTCGCAGTAGCGCTGGCGCCGTACGCAGCCAAGGTCATCGCCATTGAGGAATCCACGTCCGCCGTGCAGGATGCCGCTGCCAACGCCAAGGATATCGCTAACATCCGGTTCGTAGAAGGGAAGACGGAATTGGCGCTGCGAGATGTCACGGACCGCATTGATGCCGTAGTGCTGGACCCGCCCCGCGTGGGTTGCCAGCCAGCGGCGCTCCAGACACTGCTAGCGCTGGCAATTCCCCGCATCGTCTACGTCTCCTGCGACCCCAGGGCCCTGGCCCGCGACCTCAAGGTGCTGTGCGTCAACGGCGCGTACAGCCTGCGCTCGATCCAGCCGCTCGACCTGTTCCCACAGACCTATCACGTAGAATGCGTAGCCACGCTGGACTGGCAGGGAGTAGCGGGACAGCCGCCGATTATTCTTGCATCGGCGTCGCCACGGCGGAGTGAACTGCTGTCGTTGCTGGACGTGCCCTTCGCCGTCAGGGCGACGAACGTATCGGAGGACGAGGTGCCGCACGGTTCGGAGAGCTTCGAACAGTTGGCGGAGCGGCTGGCGCTGACCAAGGCGCGGGCTGGCGCGAGGGGAACGAGCGGCCTGGTGATAGGCGGCGATACCCTCGTCATCATCGATGGCCGGTCTCTCGGGAAGCCGCGTGATCTGGCGGAGGCGCGCCGTATGCTGCGCCAACTCCGTGGACGAATGCACCGCGTCATCACTGGCGTTGCGGTCGTTGACCAGGCGACAGGCAATCACTACTTGGCGCACCGCACGACTACGGTCACGATGCGCGCATACACGGATGCGGAAATAGAGGAATATTTGGCGACAGGCGACTCCTTGGATAAGGCGGGCGGGTACGCTATCCAAGCTCCGCGCTTCAAGCCGGTGGAGCGACTTGACGGGTGCTATACGAATGTGGTGGGCCTGCCGCTCTGCGAGCTGGTTGAGCCGCTGCGGCGAGCCGGCCTGCCGTTCACACCACCTAGGCCGGAGCGGCTGCCTGACGAATGTCGCAGCCCTGTTACCTTCTGTCCTTTGCTGCAACGACCTTTGGCGTGACGCTCCGGCAGCTTCACAGCCCTCCGTTGACCCAACTACAGGCCTATCAGGTGTATGATGGACAGGGATGCTTCATAGGTGCCCTGAGGGATAGGATATGGAGTTCTTTGGCATTGGTGGGCTTGAGCTCCTTATGCTCCTGGTGGTGGCATTGATCATTTTTGGGCCTGACAAGCTTGGCGGCGCGGCCAGGACCATGGGAAAGACGATAGGTGAAGTCAAGCGGCAGGCCCAGGAGGCGCAGCAAGCGCTCAAGCAACAAGTGGACTTGCGGGAGCTAGACATATCGTCAGACTTGAATCTTGATACTCCGGAGCCTGGGCCTGAGCCCTCCCGCCAGCGCCCAGAGCGCGCCAGCGCTGGAGGCGAAAGCGAGCCGCCCGCCAGCATGAGCCACTAGGGAGTCTGTGTCTGTGTCGTCACGGGGCATGCCGTTTTTGCAGCACATACAGGAGCTGCGCCGGCGACTTTTCATCTGCGTTTTGACATTGGCGGCGACCATCACTTTCTCGTTCATCATAGCCGAGCGCTGGCTGTTCCCTATTCTCAAAGGACCTGCACCGGACTCGCTGCTCTTTCTCTCTACCGACTCTACGGGAGTCATCGGCCCTTACATGAAGGTGTCTTTTGCATCGGGGCTTATTCTTGCCATGCCTATGGTGGTGTTCCAACTGGTGCGGTTCCTGGCGCCCGGCCTCAAGCCCACGGAGAAGCGGTACGTGTATTCTCTGCTGCCCGCAGCGCTGCTCGCGTTCGCCGGCGGGGTGACGTTTGGTTACTTTGTGATGCTGCCTCCGGCGTTGAACTTCCTCTTCACCTTTGGGAGTGACATTGCGGAGATACGCCCGAACATCAATAGCTACGTCACCATGGTCACTATGCTGTTGTTCTGGATAGGCGTAATTTTTGAAGCGCCCGTCGTGATCTACTTCCTGGCCCGCATCGGCATCGTGAATGCCCGGATGCTGAGCGGTTTTCGCAGGTGGGCTATCCTTGGCGCCTTCCTTCTCGGCGCCGTCATCACGCCCACGCCAGACCCCATCAACCAAACGTTGGTGGCGGTGCCGATCATCGTGCTCTACGAGCTCAGCATCTGGCTGGCTAGGATCGCCAGCTTCCAGCGGCGTCGGGGCCAGCGCGAGGCGCCACAGCCTCAAGGGGAAGTGGCCCATTAGCAGATGTGAGGCATAGAACCTGGTACCGGCAGACGCCTTCCCCAGCGCAAGGAGATTCCTCAATGCAGGTTCGCTATCAGACCGCCCACCGACGAAGCGCTCTCGAGCTCAAAGATTGCCCGCATTGATTTCTCCGCCTTCTCTGGTGTGAGAAGGCCCCTTGTGAACTCACGGAACTTGGCCTGCAACTGGTCATCGCTCAGCGTCGTTTCGGGTGTCCAGGGGTCGCCCTGGGCGTACTCGGCGTAAGCGGTGAAACGCTTCCCACGAGCCCGGATCTCGACTTCAGTCGGGACGCGCCGGTAGAACCCTTCAGCCTTAAGCTGCTGGACAATCACGGCAAACCATTCCGGCACTTCCTCGCCGCGCACCTTGTCCATGAAGGCGATACACTTCGCATTGGTCAGGTTTTCGCGATGGTGCCATTGCGGGCCCGGAGGGACCCCAGCGGCGGCCATCGAAAGGGCGTACGGGAGATTAAACGCCGCATCCACCTGCGAAACGGTCTTGCTGCGCTGGTTGATGTGTCTAATCAGAGCGCTCGGCGGCACCCGAACAATCACTTGCTCAATCTCCCCAGCGGTAAGACCGTGTTCGTGGACGATTTTGTAAAAAAGGTCTATAGGGATGTTGGCTTGCCGGCCCACTGGATAGGTCTTGAACGACGTTTCAGTGATGAACCAGCGCTGGCGCAAGGCCCGCAACACGAAATCCCAGTCAAAGGTCAGGGCGCCCATGCCTTTCCAGAACTCATGATCGGGGTCTAGTATCCGGTAGTCTCCAGTAAAGCCTTGCCCTGCCAGCAAGGCGGCGTTGACCCCGGCCTCCGCGATGGGGCCGTACATGGTGTACTTGGACATCGGACGTTCAACGCCGGGCGGAAAGACCCACGGGCACTGCAACGGCGTGCTTTGGTAGGCGATGCCAAAAGCGTGTGCGAGTTGTTGCCGCGTGAGATGAAGGAGTCTGCCGACTGCCGCAGTGGTCCCAAAGGCCGCCCAGCTAAATCCCCGCACCGGCACGAACCCAACGACGTCTCCCTCCGAGATACTGTACACAGGCATCGCAAGGCCAATCCGTGCCGCGACGTCAAATCCCAGGGCAACAGCAGCGAGCACTTCCTTCCCCGACGCACCGGTGCGTTCGGCAACGGCCAAGCTCGGCATCAGGACGCAATTGGCAAAGTGGGAGGTATGTAGGATGGTCTCGTCGGCATCCATTGAGTTGGACAATTGAGTGTGGACGTAGGACACGCTGGCGCAGGGCAGCCGCTCACCGCCCACCATAAGGGTCGACTCGGGGCGTCCTCCCTGGGTTTTTTTCAGGTGGGCAAGGCGCTGCCCAATCTCTGTAGAAAAACCGGCGACGGTGCAACCGATGGTGTCCAACATGACGCGTTTCGTGGCGTGAACGACCTGCGGGGGAATGTCTTGATACTTCGTGTCCAGGGAAAAACCGACCAACGCATCTGTTACCGACTTTGTCATGGCTCTCTCCAGTTACCGACGGCATACGTTGGGTGGCAACAGCAGTCTCGGATCTAGCGGCAGGGTATCGCCATGTGTGAGGGCTGGATCCGTCACGCGGCTCTCGTCCGCATCCGGTGGTTACGCTATCACGTTCACGGCAGGGCCGGTGACTGCGAATCCGGTGTCGAATCCAGCCTTTCTGGTCACGGACTTCACGTATCGGAGGGCCTTGTCGAATGCCTGGCCGCCCGGCGCCACGGGAACGGGCTGCCCCTGTCGGTTGATAAGACAGGGAATGAATGAGACTTCTTGAATACGGTTGGCTTTGATCTGGCATTTGACGATCATGGTCCAGCGTGCGTCTGGATGGAACGGATAGGCAGGGTAGCCCGCTCGGGGGCCGACCGCATAGGGGCCATACTGCTGCCGCATGATCTTCAGGACGGCTTTTGACACCACTTCCTCAATCCGCAGGTCAAAGATGAAGTTGCCCATGCCATAGAAAATCACTTTCCCTTTATAAACCTCAATCCCTTTCAGGATGTGCTGATGATGGCCCAGGACGAGGTCTGCCCCCGCGTCTACCGCCGCCCTGCCTATCTCCTTCTCGTAGTCAGCGATGACCGCGGGCTCATTGTGAATACCCCAATGGTAGCTCGCCACCACAATGTCCGCCTGGCCCCGCGTTTTGCGAATGTCCTCCTTCATCGCGGCCAGGTCTTTGGGATAGGCAAAAGACAGTATTTCGGGGTGTGTAGCGGGGTTGCCCAGTTCCACCTGATGATAGAACGTGTGGGCTCGCACGGGAGCGAGGCCGGGTTTCGTGGGGCCGGCTTCGTACCCAGGCATGAATACTGACGCATATGCCAGGAAGGCGACGCGCGTTTTGCCGCGCTTGACAATGACCGGGGCACGGGCCTCCGCAATGCTCTTGCCCGCTCCCACCGATGCGATGCCGTGCTTACGAAGCAGGGCTAGTGTATCAAAGAACCCTTCATACCCTTTGTCTAGGTTATGGTTATTGGCGAAGGACATGACGTGAAAGCCAGCCGCAGCTACCCCTTCCATGTTCCGCGGGTGCATACTGAGGGCGCCCCAGGCTATGGGGTTCCTCGCCTTGGTCTCTGTGTAGACCCCTTCACAGTTACCGAAGAGAATGTCCGCTTGACGGAAGACCTCCTTGACCTGAGCAAACGCGGAAGCCGGCTTTTCACGGTCGAGCAGAACGTCACCGACAGCGCACAAAGTAAGCTGCCCACCATTCGCTTTTGCGGCCATACTCTCCGTCCTTCCGTATCGGGTCTTCTAGTTCGTTCTCCCCGTGCCATAGACATGGGCCTCGCCAACGCATGCCCTGGCCGGTTGCTTTGCGATGAACAACGTGAGTTCCGCCACATCCTCAGGTTCGATATAGCGAGGGTCGGGGTGCACACGTTTCACCTCGCCCCACACGAAGGGACTCTGGGCCAGCGGGGTCCTGACCTGGCCGGGACACAGCAGCGTGACCTTGATGTTATACGGCGCCAGCTCTTTGCGCAGGGAATCCGTGAAGCCAAGGGCGCCGTATTTGAATGCCACATGGGCCGACCACCCTGGATAGCTCATCCCCCGGACATTGGTTGAAGCCGTATTGACGATCAGCCCCTCTTTGCGCTCCATCATCCCGCCCAAGTGAAGGACCCATTTGGAACACAAGAAATAAGAGCGCAGGTTCACGCGCTCCCGCGAGTCCCACTTCTCCTCCGTCATATCCTTTACGAAGCCGAACGCCTCGTCGCCGGCGTTGTTTACGAGGATGTCCACGCGGCCATAGGCGTCAACCGTCTTCTTGACCATATCCTTGACGGGCTGCTCATGGCCGACATCACCCTGCGCAACGAGCGCAGGGTGTTTTCCAAACGCCTGAATCTCCTTGGCCACTGATTCCAGCTTCGATAGCGTCCTTCCTGCGATAACGACCTTGGCGCCCTCCCGGGCGAACGCCAGCGCCGTGGCACGGCCGATGCCGCTCCCTCCACCTGTAATGATGGTCACTTTGTCCTGAACGCCTTGGTCCGCCATTGTGCATCACTCCTCGCAAGAATATCCGGCTCCTTTGGAACACAGGCGCACCTCGGGCTGGAGCTACGGGGGCACGCTGGATCTGGGGGCGGCTTTGCCGTTGGGAGGGCGAGACCTGAAGCCCACTGGTCTCGCTCTCCCAACGAGCAGGGAGTTACGGTTTGCGGATCGTTTCCCAGCCAACGCGCTCTTGCATGTTGGTCGGTCGCCAGTCCTTGGCAATCGTTTTCGCGTTGGTCGCCCAGAGGTCGTCAACCAGCCCGAGCGGTATGACAGTGTAAGCCTCATACATGGCCTTGGCGACGTCGTTGTAGATGGCCTTGCGCTTCTGGGGGTCAGCGACTCCAACGAGCGTGTTGAGCAAGTCAGCGACCTTCTGGTCCCAAGCCCACGGGAACGCCATCTTGTGGCCGAAGGTAATGGCCAGCGTGCCTTCATAATCAGGCTCGAAGCCCCAACTGAACGGCCACATCATGTCAGCGCCCTTGAACGCCGGCCAGTTCGGTCGCCACGTATCGTAGTCGGTGGGATTGATCTTGCACCGGACTCCAACCTGGTCGAGTTGGAGACAGAGACCCTCCACAACAGACGGCACTTCAGCCCGTCCTCGCGCAAAGGACTGGACAGTTACCTCGAAGCCATTGGGATAGTTAGCCTCCCGCAGCAGCGTTTTAGCCTGGGCCGCGTCAAACGGGTACGGCTTCAAGCTGTCCCAGCCAGGGATCAGGAAGGGCAACGTCGCCGGTTGCGCTGCTCCCTTGTAGAACGTCTGGAACAACTCGCCCCTGTTCGCGGCTAGATTGAGGGCTTTGCGGATTCTAAGGTCCAAGAACCGTGTCTTTGGATCGTATGCTTTGTGGGTAGGAGGGAACTGTCCGCCAAGGACCATGACCGTGGCGTAGCTGCCCGGGACTTTCTGAAGGTTAATTCCCTGTGCGCCTGTTACCTGGCTGAGCAAGGACAGCGGGACTTGACCAACGTCTATCTCCCCCGTGCGAAGCCCGGCCAGCCGCGTCACATCCTCATTGACCTGGCGTAGGACGATGGTCTTGTAGTCGGGAATGCCTACCCGCCAATGAGGGCCCAGGGTTTCCGCAGTCGCCTCGTATTTCACACGGTCGCCCGTTGCATGCTCAACAAACCTATAAGGACCCGTCCCAACCGGCTTCTTGTTGAATCCGGCGTCGCCGACGCTCTCATGGTAGGCCTTGGGGACTACGTAAAAGAACTTGTAGTTGGACATCCACGACCCGAAGTCCACCATCAAGGCCTTGAAGTACACGTCCACTGTTGACCCGCCGACGGTCTCTACGCGGTCTATGGCGTTTTGGAACTGCTTTACGTACCCGTGCCGGGACGCGGAATCCACCATCCTGTCGAACAGGTACTTCACATCGGCGGATGTAACTTCACCTTGCCCGTCATGGAACTTCACGCCAGGGCGGAGGTGAAAACTCCATCGAAGGCCATCAGCGGCCATATCCCAACGGTCTGCGAGTCCAGGCCCCACGGCGAGTGTTTGCTCATTCCAGGTAAGCAAGCTGTCCGCCATCGCAGAATAAAGCTGCTGGTTGCTGGAGCCTACGTTCCACGGGGTCCAGTCACTTTGCAGCCCAGCCAGAGCAACTGTCGCGGTGCCGCCTGGCACCTTTGCTCTTGGCGTCGCCGTTGCCGCAGGCCTTGTGGCCGTGGGAGCAGGAACAGCGCTGGTTCCTGAAGGCTGAGGGGTTGTCGCCTCGCCACCCCCACAAGCTGACGCAATCAAGGCAATGAGCAACCCAAGAACACTAAGAAGCGTTGGCCGTTTGCCGTTGGGCATAATGTCCTCCCTTAGCAGGTTCTGGCTTTGATCCCGACCCCGGCAGCGCTGTGCGCTTGTCTCACACGATACCGCGCCGCGTTCGAGACGAGACAGTTCCCACACTCATATAACACAGTCTTGTTTTGCTGTCAACAGGAGAACATTGCACAAAGCGCCAGCTAGTCTCTTCGGCTTGGAGTAAGCTTGCAAGTCTGGCAATGAGGTGAGCGACCAGTCGGAATGAGGACCAAGGTTGAGTGGGCGCGCTGACAGGTTTCAAGAGGGGGCGAGGGAAGCGTGGACGGAGGAGGTGCACACGGCCCCGCTCGCTACGAACGGATGCGCTTTGAGACGGGCACGGAAAGGGGCGAGCTGGGAAGCAGGCTTTTAGTGTTGCGGGTCCTGGTTAGGGGTGGTGTTATTCTTCCCCTGAGGGGGCGCAACAGCCATCTCGTTGGTTGCGGCCTTCTTTTCCTCGCTCTCGCCAGTCTTGATCCCCTTGCGGAACTCGGAGATGCTTTGCCCCAAGGACCTGCCAAGAGTCGGCAACTTGGCGCCGCCGAAGATGAGCAGGACGATGAGGAGGACGATGATAAGTTCGAAGGGCCCAAAGCTCTTGAACATGCTACACCTCTTCTCGCCTCTTATTATACCGCGTCCGGCACCGAGGTCGATGGGAGGCGGGAAAGCTAGACCTTGACCTCGCTTCGGGCGTGCTCCATCAGAACCTTGGCAACCTCCGGCCGGGTGAACTCCGGGGGCGGGACTTGCCCGTTGCGGAGCAAGCCGCGGACCGCGGTCCCGCTCAGGGAGAGGCGGTCGGCTGCCGGGTGGGGGCAGGTCTTAGTGGAGGCCATAGCACCGCAGGTCTTGCAGAAGAAGCTGTTCTCAAAGAAGAGCGGCTGAATGCCCAGGTCGTCTGGAGGAATCTCGCGGAAGACGATCTGGGCGTCGTACGTTCCGTAGAAGGCGCCGACGCCGGCATGGTCCCGCCCGACGATGAAGTGGGTGCAGCCATAGTTCTTGCGGACCACGGCGTGGTGTATGGCCTCGCGGGGGCCGGCGTAGCGCATGGGCGCCGGGAGGGCGGCCAGCAGGACCCGGTCCTTGGGGTAATAGCCGGCAAGCAGCGTCTCGTAGCAGCGCATCCGCACATCGGCAGGGATGTCATCCGATTTGGTCTCGCCCACCAGTGGATGCAACAGGAGACCGTCCACAGTCTCCAAGGCGGTCTTCTGGATGTACTCGTGGGCCCGGTGCACCGGATTGCGGGTCTGGAACCCGACGACCGTCCGCCAGCCACGTTCGGTGAAGCGGGCGCGCAGCTCGCGCGGGGAGAGGTAGTACGCGTCGTAGATGGCGGCGTGTGGCCGGGGCAGCGCCCGGACCGGCCCTCCCACCAGTGCCCCGGCCGGCTGCGCCTGCAGCGCAGCCACGCCCGGATGGCCGGGGTCCGTCGTCCCGTAGACC